>JACRBX010000048.1 GCA_016219225.1 Deltaproteobacteria bacterium | reverse complement strand
TGGATAAGACGCAGGCTCAGAAGTATCCTGCGGGGCTACAGCAAAGGCAAAGGGATTAGCCGGGGCAAGGACAACATACGCTGGCCAAACAAATACTTTCAGGACCTTGGGTATTTTAGCCTTTATAATGCCCATTGCGCCTTGCTTCAGCCCTCATGAGGATAACCACCGACTGGAGAGCCGGATGCGGGAGATCCGCCAGTCCGGTTCGGAGGGAGGGGCGGTGCAAACCAATGCACCGTCCCTACCCCTATAGTCCTTTTAAGTGGTTACGGTTAGCCTGGGTTCCCGCCTTCGCGGGAATGACGAGTTTTTGTGAGACCATCAAGAATAGTTATCTGCGGGTATCGGCGAAAATCTGCGTCCTAATTTAATTTCATTGTCCAGGACTTCCCAAACCATGAATTATCCTATATCATTTTTTGATATAAATCAAGAATTTTTCTTTTTAAGCTTAACGACTTTCCCTTGTGCGGCCCGGTCCGTGATGGTCAAGCTCGGAAGCCGCTTAACGGCCTCTTGCATAGCTCCCGGCCCCAGGTGTGCATAACGTGCGCTCATTTGAACGGTGGAATGTCCTAATAGCTTTCCTATGGTGTAAATGAGCATACGATATTATTCGATGGCGGCATTTCGGGCGGCCTGCCTTCTCCATAACATTCAAATGCTGGCCTCCAGCAAGGCCGTGATGATGGGGGAAATCGGGCTGGATGTCAAAAAGGTCGAGGCCGTTGTTTTGAGCCACGGCCATTTTGACCATTTCGGTGGTCTCCCGGACTTTCTAAAAGAGGCCCCCAAACCCCTGTCTGTGGTCCTTCATCCCGGGGCTTTCGTTCCCCGTCGTTTTCAAATGGGCCCACAACTGTTCTTTGATATGCCCGGATTGGATGAGGATGCCTCATGCTTCATGGTGCCCGCTTCGGGACGGGCATGAATGTTTAGTAGAAAATAGCTCAAAATTTCAGCCTTCTGTTCATCGTAGAGAGGTCTGTCAGGCGAGATAGACGAGGTCTATTTCCCAGTTGAAAATCCATCATTAATCGGCTAATAATCTTTCCTTAGATCTTCATCCGCCAAGGCGGGAAGGTTTGGGCCGAAGGAAAGGTGAGTGCAGGAGCGACGTTTTGTTTTACGTTATCGGTGTGAAGGGTAACGTACGAAATACGCTTCACAAAATACGATATACGAAACAGGGCAGCAGGCAATAGGAGGAAACCCTATGATTAACGAAGACCTGATTCGAATTCTTTTTGTGGAAGATCTCCCCGCCGATGCGGAATTGGCCGAGTGGGAACTTCGAAACGAAGGGCTCCATTTCACCTCCATCCGGGTGGAAACCAAGGAAGAGTTTCTAAAAGCGCTTGAAGAATTCCGGCCCGATCTGATCATCTCGGACTATTCCATGCCGGAATTCGATGGCCTGACGGCTTTGAAGCTCTCTTTGAAACATGGTCCGGACATTCCTTTTATCATCCTGACCGGCTCGACTAATGAAGAGACGGCCGTTGATTGTATGAAAGTCGGGGCCACCGATTACGTCATCAAGGAACGCATCAGAAGGCTGCCTTTTGCCGTCCTGGAAGCCCTGGAGCAGAAAAAGGCACGCCTGGCCAAGGAAGAGGCGGAGAGGGCACTACTGGCCAGCGAGGAAAAGTATCGCAACATCTTCAATAATGCCGTCGAAGGCATCTTCCAAGCGACTCCGGATGGGCGTTTCCTGACAGCCAATCCGGCCTTGGCCCGCTTATATGGGTACGGTTCCCCGGAAGAGCTGATTGAAACCGTCACCGATATTGCCAAACAGATTTATGTCGACCCGGAGCAGCGCCGGGAATATAGCCGTATCCTGGAAGAAAAGGGCGAGGTCAAAGACTATGAACTGCATCTGAAACGGAAAGACGGAACGCCCTTCTGGATTTCCATTAATGCCCGGGCAGTATATGATTCGATGGGGAAAATTCTGTTCTACGAAGGCCTCTCCGAAGATATTACCCGGCGCAAGGAAGCAGAAAAAAAACTCAGTGAGTCCCTGGAAAGCCTTCGGAAGGCCATCGGGACCACCATTCAGGTGATGGTGGCGGCTGTAGAGACCAAAGACCCCTATACGGCCGGTCACCAGAAAAGGACCACGGATTTGGCCAGGGCCATTGCCTCGGAGATGGGGCTTCCTCAGGATAGGATAGAAGGCATCCGGATGGCCGGCGCCATCCATGATATCGGTAAGTTATCGGTACCGGCGGAGATCCTGAGCAAACCGACCAAGCTCAGTGCGATAGAATTTTCTTTGATCAAGGAACACTCCAAATATGGTTATGCGATCCTGAAAGAAGTGGAATCCCCCTGGCCTTTGGCCGATATGATTCTCCAACACCATGAGCGAATGGATGGCTCCGGTTATCCCCAGGGGTTGAAAGGGGAGGATATCCTTCTCGAGGCCCGGATCATCGCCGTGGCCGACGTGGTGGAGGCCATCGCTTCCTTTCGTCCTTACCGGCCGGCCCTGGGGATCGAGGCGGCCTTGGAGGAGATTGAGAAGAATGCGGGGGTAATGTATGATAAGGAGGTGGTAGTGAGCTGTCTAAGATTGTTCCGGGAGAGAGGGTTTGGATTTGAATGATAAAAAAGCAGGCGACAGGCAACAGCAAGGTTGAGGTTCAGGTGAGGGAAATGCAGAATAGTTACAGGTGATATGGCATTCGGTAAGGACAATAACTTCCTGTTCCAATCGACCGGAAAGGGATTTTTCTGTAGTAATGAGGTCATAATGAGTTTGTAGATTCATCCAACTCTGGGCATCGGTGCCGAAAAACCGGGCCAGACGCAGCGCAATATCCGACGGTTTCTGGATTATTGGGAAGGTTTGTTTGGGCCGCGGCACGTTGACATTTTGGGTCTGTTAGAAAGGATACGATGAAAACCACCTCCTTACAAAACCGGATTCTCATTCCCTTGACCCTTGGCTTATTCTCTCTCCTGGTCGTTTTTTTGGTCAGTCTCTTTTGGATCGAACGAAATAATATCACCATAAGGGTTAAACACCAGTTTGAATCGAGTGAACATTTTTTCTACGCCCAACAGGAAAATGACGCCCGCCTTTTAATCGGCCTGCTGGAATCGATTATGAATGACCGGGCCATTCAAACGGCCATGAAGGGCAAAGATCGCCAGGTCTTGCTTTCCCGTACTGCCCCCTTATTCAAACGAATAGCCGCCTACCATCCCGTGACCCATCTATATTTTAGCGATGCCCAACGGATCAACCTCCTTCGGGTCCATCAACCCAACCGATACGGGGATCGCATCGACCGTGTTACGACCTTAAGGGCGGAGAAGACCGGTAAGATTGTCTACGGCCTGGAGTTAGGCCCTCTGGGGACCTTGACCTTGCGGGTTGTGGCCCCGATGATCGTAGACGGCAAAAGGATCGGTTTTGTGGAACTGGGTGAGGAAATCGATCACATTACCGCCAAATTTAAAAAATTCCTTGGCGTAGAACTGATAGTCCATCTCCATAAAAAGTTTCTTCGTCGTTCCGATTGGGAGGCGGGAATGAAAATGTTGGGCCGGGCCTCTGACTGGGATCGGTTTCCGGATGTCGTCTTAGTGGAACAGACCTTACCGGTCAACCCGGAGGCCCTGCCTTTATTTTTCTCTGAAGGCTCCCATAGGGCTGAAACCAATGATGTGGAAATAGTTTCACAAAACCGCCGGTTTCGGGGTCGATTTCTGGTTATTAAGGATTTTCAGGGCGTGCAAGTGGGCGACATGGTCGTCCTGATCGATGTAACCGGTCAAGTCACCAGACTCTATTACACCATGGGGGGTATAGCCCTTTTCTCTGTTTCCGTGGGAGGCGTGCTCTTTTTTTTGTTTCGCTTTTTTCTGGGGCGGGTTGAATATCAGTTGACCACGGCCCAACAGAAAATTATTGATCTGGAAAAGAACCGTACCCGCATAGAGTCGGAAGCCAAATTTTATTCCGTGGCCCAATCGGTGAACGACGCCATGATCTCCTGTGACCCCTCGGGGGAAATTACCTTCTGGAACCAGGCGGCGGTCGATATGTTCGGCTATCAGGAAGAAGAGGTCCTGGGCCAGCCCCTGACTATGCTCATCCCGGAACGATACCGGGAAGCCCACCTGAAGGGAATGGAACGCATCCACTCCGGTGGGCAGCCCAGGATAATCGGAAAAACCACTGAGCTCTATGGGGTAAAAAAAGAGGGGACAGAATTTCCTTTGGAGCTTTCTCTGGCCCGATGGACAGCCGGAAATGAAACATTCTATGCTGGTTTTATTCGGGATATTACCCAACGCAAACAGGCCCAAAAAGCCTTATTGGAAAGTGAGGATCGATACCGGGACCTGGTGGAGAACAGCCAGGATCTCATCTGCACGCACGATCTGGACGGTCGCCTCCTCTCCGTAAATCCCAGGCCGGCGAAGGTGTTAGGCTATACCCGGGACGATCTTTTACAGATGAATTTGCGCGATATTCTCATCCCCGAGATGCGTCAAAAATTCGGGGAATACCTGGAAGAGATCAAAACGAATCGTGCCTCTCAGGGCCTGATGTTCGTTCAGACAGCCAAAGGGGAACAACGTATCTGGGAATACAACAATACCTTGCGAACAGAGGGAGTAATGGAACCGATTGTCCGGGGCATGGCCCATGATGTCACCGAGCAGAAGCGGGCTGAAAAGGCACTGCAGCGAAGTGAAACGCTGCTTACGCAGACGCAAAAGATGACCAAGGTTGGCGGGTGGGAATACGATGTAGAAAAAGGCAAGCTGGTCTGGACGGCAGAGGTATACCGAATCTACGGAGTCTCCCCTGAAACGTATGATCCCAATGATATTAGCCGGAATATAGCCTTCTACGAGGACCGAAAGACCATCGAGAAGGCATTCAAAAGGGCGGTCGAACTTGGGGAACCCTATGAGCTTGATTTGATGTTCAAAAATGCCCAAGGGGAAATCCTCTGGGTACGGACCAGTGGACAGGCGGAAACCAAAGGCGGTAAGGTCGTGCGCGTCTTCGGTAATTTTTGGGACATCACCGAGCGCAAGAAAGCCGAGGCGGCTCTCAGACATACAGAGCAACGATACCGTACCCTGTTCGAGGAAGCGCCGGCCATGTATGTCATTATGTTTAACAAAGGCGGCATCCCCATCATCGCCGACTGTAATGAGTTGTTTCTAAAAACCCTGCGCTATCCCCGGGCTGAGGTCGTAAATCGCCCTCTGGCCGATTTCTACACACCCGCATCGCGATACCATCTGCTTGAAGGAGGCGGATACCAGAGGGCATTGAAAAACCAATGCCTGGACGAAGAGCGTGAATTGGTTACGAGTGATGGCCATATCGTCCATACATTACTCCGGGCTTTACCGGAAGTTAATGCCGACGGTCACGTTTATGGAACACGGGCCATGTTTGTAAACATCACCGAGCGCAAACAGGCCGAGGCCGAGCGGGAGCGGCTGATGGCGGCCATCGAACAGGCCGGGGAGAACGTCTTTATCACCGACCCCGAGGGGACCATCCAGTATGTCAATCCGGCCTTTGAGACCGTGACAGGCTATACTCGAGAAGAGGCTCTTGGCCGGAACCCGCGCCTGCTCAAGAGTGGGCAGCAGGACGAGGTCTTCTACCGCGAGTTGTGGGAAACCATCTCCGCCGGCCGAACCTGGAAAGGCCGCATGATCAACAGACGCAAGGATGGAAAACTTTACACCGAGGAGGCCACCATCTCCCCGGTACGCGACGAGGATGGCCGAATCGTCAACTACGTGGCTGTCAAACGGGACATCACGGAACATCTTCGACTGGCGGATCAGCTCCAACAGGCCCAGAAGATGGAATCCGTTGGGAGATTGGCCGGCGGGGTGGCCCACGATTTCAACAACCTTTTGACCGCCATTATCGGGAATGCCCAAATAGTCCTCCTGGGTATCGGTAAGGATGAAACCTTTTGTGACGGCCTGAATGAAATCGTGGCGGCCGGAGAAAAGGCGGCCTTGCTGACCAGGCAACTACTGGCCTTCAGCCGGAAACAGGTGTTCCGGCCAGAAGTGATCAACCTCAATGAGGTGGTCCCGGACATAGAAAAGATGCTGCGGCGTCTTATTGGGGAGGATATCGAATTGGAAACCATTCTGGCCACCGATCTGGGTCAGGTTGAGGTCGATGCAATGCAGATTGAGCAGGTGATCATCAACCTGGCGGTGAATGCCAGGGATGCCATGCCCCGAGGAGGGAAATTAATCATCGAAACGGCTAATGTCGAGCTGGACGAGGAATACGCCGCCAACCATATATCCGTAACCCCGGGACCTTATGTGGTATTGAGCATCGGCGACAATGGTATCGGCATGACCCGCGAGGTTCAGGACCAGATCTTCGATCCCTTTTTTACCACCAAGGAAAAAGGCAAGGGGACCGGCCTGGGATTATCAACGGTCTACGGGATTGTAAAACAAAGCAAGGGGAATATCTGGGTCTACAGCGAAATCGGTAAAGGGACTATCTTTAAGGTCTATCTGCCTCGGGTGGATAAAGAGGAGGAAAAGGAAAAGGGAGAAAGGATAAAGGATGAAGTGCGGGGCGGCTCGGAGACGGTCCTGGTGGTGGAAGACGAAGAAAGCGTTCGAAATCTTATTGTCATGGTTCTCGAACGATTCGGCTACCGGGTCTTAACTGCCGGGAATGGGCAGGAAGCTCTGGAGATATTTGAAGGGCCTGAAAATTCCATCGACCTGCTGTTGACCGATGTGATCATGCCCAGGATGGGCGGTAGAGAACTGGCCGAGCGGCTGGAAGGGCTGCAGCCGGACCTGAAGGTGCTCTTTATGTCCGGTTACACGGACAATGCCATTGTTCACCACGGTATCCTGGATAAGGGGATCGCCTTTATCCAGAAGCCCTTCAGGCCTGAGGACCTGGCCCGGAAGGTGCGGGAAGTACTGGAGGGATAAACTTGGATGAAGAAACAAGCCGGAAAGGGCTTATAAGGGATTACTCCAATCGAAAGGTTATGGGGATGACGAGCTTGGCCTCGGCCGGCGGTTTCGGGAAAGGGGCCGTGTCTTTGACGGTCTCCATGGCCTTTTTATCTAATACCTCGAAGCCGGAACTCTGGATGACCTTGACATCTTTAACCGATCCATCGGAAGCGATGATAAAAGAAAGCTGGACCATGCCCTGCCAGCCCATACGGCGCGCCAGTGTCGGGTAGCTGATATTATTAAGAATTTTATCCCGGATATAGGCGAAGTGTTCTTTAAGATATCGGGCTTTGGCTGCCTCGGTCTTGCCATCCGAACCTGGATTTTCTCCGCCGCCTGTAACTTGGCCTGTCCCCAGGCCGGTTCCGGTCCCGTCCCTCACCCGACCAGGAGTACCCGCGACGCCCTCCTGGGCGGACTTTGTGCCGACAACCATTCTTAGACCCAGGGACGGGCTTTCCGTACTTTGGACTTCCGGGGGGTTCACCACTGGTGGAATGTCCACGGGTGGGGCTGCTTCGGGTTTTTTAACCTGCTCAAGGGGTTCATTTTTCGTTAAGCTTTGAGCCTGGTTGGTTTTCATCTCTTTTTTCCGGGGGAGGGGAGCCGTGGGGGGCGAGGCGACTGTTTTGACTAAAGGTTCCGGTTTGTACAAGTTGAAGTCCAGGACCATTATCTTTATTGACACTCCCATTTGGGTGCTTAGACCCAGGGCGGCGACCAACAGGATGCTATGAAACAAAAAGGAGATCTGGAAGGCTTTGACCTGGACTCTCATTTTACCTCCTCGGTCTGCAGACTCACCCTGGAAAATTCCAGACCCTTGACCACATCCAGGACACTGACAAAGGTCTGCAGGATGAGCTGCCGATCGGCCCGAATCAGGACCGGGACTTTTTTGTTCATGGAGGCCAGGCTGGTTTTCAACCCTTCCAGAGATACCGGTTTGGTATTCAGATAAATTTTTCCTGCCTTATCGATTTCCACCGTCTGGGTCTTCAGTATTTCTCCCTGGCTTCGATGGGCCTTAGGCAGATCCATGGGGATCATCCCGCTGGCTATAAAGGAAGAGGTGGTCAGGGTAATGGTCAGGAGGACCAGCATGACATCCACTAAGGGGATGACATTGATATAATCAAAGGACTTTTCTTCCATGTTCAATCTCCCAAGACATCAGCAAAACCTTAATTTTTCTAAGCAGAAAATTGTATAACGATACGGAAGGAATGGCTACCAGAAGACCGACGGCCGTGGCTTTCAGGGCCAGGGCCAGGCCGACCATGATCTTGCCCGTATCCATAAAGCCCTCCTGCCCGATGGTATAAAAAGTAAGCATGATACCCAGGACCGTACCCAGAAGACCGATATAGGGGGCGTTGCTGCCGATCGTGGCGATGAGATGGAGCTTTCGGGTGAGTTCCAGCTCGAGGGTCTTTTGGTCCGGAAAACCCTCGATCCGGATCTGCCTGAAAACGAAAAACCTTTCAATGGCGATCCCAATGGCAATCATGCTGAGAATAATTAAAAATCCAATGATACCGTAATCTACGGCCATTTTAAGCCAATCCATTTTTTCTCCTTTTCGATTTCAATAAGGCCCAAATCCCGAAAATGGCCAGGATAAAGCTGACGCCGACAAGGCCTTTGGTATATTGGGCGACCAGAGGTTTTTTAAAGGATTTCATGAAAAGGTTTTGATTGACTTCGATCGTGATCCGGGCTCCGTGGGGGCCGTGATCGGAATCTTCCTGAACCTGGACCACCCATTTCCCCTGCCGGTCGGGCAGAAAGGAGACAAAACCGTTTTTATCCGTCCGGCCTTTCTGGTGGGGAATTTTATCGGAAGGGCCGAAGATTTCATAGGCGGAATAACTTATCGGCTTATCCGGTCCGGAAAAAATCCTGACGCTGATCCCTTTGTTTTCGACCTGATATTGAATGGTGTGGGCCGTGGCCGGAGGGCTGAGTCCGGCTACTATCCCGATAATCATGACCAGCAGGCCGGTTTGGATGACCCCGGCCCTACAGGTCTGGTTGTAATAAAAAAAATTGGGTTTTCTCATATGGAATTTCCTTATTAATTGGTGGGTTCCGCTATCACTCCACCCACCCTACATTTTGGGTTAGGCGATGGGGCAATCCACCTGGACAAAGTTTTTTTCGATCCTATGGCAATATTCCCGTAGGGTGGGTGCAGCGAAGCGTAACCCACCAATTGCTACCTGACCTGGAAAGTCAGGGAAGCCGCATAGGATTGTTTGTCGCAGACCGTCGGATCCGGGTAAGCAAAATCCTGCCGGGCGATCAGCAGCCATAGGCCCTCTTTAAGGAGCCTGATCCTGGCGACCCCCTCTTTATCCGTCGAAGTGGTATAGGCAAAGGTGTTGGGCTCAGTGGAAAATCCGGCATAGGTCCCATAAAGGGTGTTCCTGGCCGGATTTCCCCGAATGAGGATCTTGACCATCAATAGATCGCCTGCTTTGAGTTTGCCTGGATCCTGCAAGGGAACTATTTCCATCGGATGGCCCAGGACCTTTGAGTAAACGTCCCCTGCCGCAACCCCAACCGTGAAAAGGGCCTTGGCATATTTCTCCGAATGGCTGCACTCGATGACGTCCTTCAGGTCTCTTTTATTCTTTCCCCGTTGGTAGCCATCCACGGTCTTGCTGGAAAACAAGACCTTTTTTTTAACGACCGCCATATAGGACCCATCGGTCTTGAGGGGAAGGTTGGATTTATATTTCTCGTTTCCTTCCGGTATGGAAGGGATTTCCTTACCATCAGGGCTTAAAAACAAGACTGTGTCCACCTGGCCTGACGGCAGCAACTCCTTGCCGGGGATCACGAAGCTGTGGGCATTGGTCACACTAAGTACTGCCGGATCGGATTGGTTGAGCCGGTAGTTCTGCATATTGATCCAGGTGTCATGTGCCTGGCTTAACCCCACAGGGACCATCGAAAACAGAAAAACAATAAAAAACATCCGGAACGATTTTTGGTCTATCATCTTTTTCATTGGATCTCCTTTAAAAATTAAATTTCAAATTGGCAAAAAAGGTCCTTCTCGGATAGGGGTGGGAAACGTGATATAATACGTTGGTGAGGTTGTCGACCCCGACGGCGGCCGTCAGATTCTTGTGCAGTTTATAGGAAAACTTGGTGTCAAAAACCAGGAAACGATCGATTGCACCATATCCGTCGTTGGTATCGCTGTTGTCCAGCGTTCCGAACTGTTTGCTGGCATAATGCCCGCTGAAGGTCACAAACCAGCGTTCCGAAGGGGCATAGTCCAGAACGCATTTCAGCCGCCATTTCGGCACCCGGGGGAAGGTCTTACCGACGCTGGCCGGGACATTGTCGTTCCTCAGAATCTCCGACTCGGTCCAGGCGACATTGGTAAATAATCCCAGACCGGGGATCAGGAATCTTTGCAGATTTACAGCCAACTCGATCCCTCTGGTCCTGACCTCATCGACGTTCTGGTAGTTGGTCCAATTGGTATAGAAGCTGGTTTGGTTGTTAATGGCGTCCTTGACGTCATCTTCGAAAAAGGTCAGACGGGTATCCCCCAGACTGCCAAGGGCGCGGGTAATGGTGAAATCCTTGGCGAAGATCTTCTCCGGCTTCAGATCAGGATTGCCGTTGTTGATCATTCCCTGGGAGGTAATCCCCCCGTAATAGAGTTCCCCGACTGTGGGGTATCGATTGGCCAATCCGAGGGAAAAACGGAGCCGCCAGTCCTCCGATGGTTTAAAGGTGGTTGAGAATTTCGGGGAAAACCCCTTTTCGTTTTTATCGGCCAGACCGGTTGTGATGCGTCCGGTAAGTCCGTCGGTCGATTTGGCCCCGTCGAATCCCTTCCACCATTCATACCGGCCTCCCAGATAGACGGACCATTGTTTGTCGAGGTTCCAGGTGTCTTCCAGAAAAAAACCATGGGTCTCCGTTTTCCCTTGATCCCTTTGACTGAGACTGGTCCGGATGTCCCTATCCCAATCCGAGGCGTTCCAGGTCGACGAGTCTACATAATAACGGTCGAAGTGGTAACCGGTCCCAAGGGTATGCACACCAAGCCATTTAAGATCGTATGAACCTTTCAGATCGGCCGTATTCCAGCCATTGTCATTATCCGTTACCTTGCCCGCTCCTCCGCTTTCGGACACCGTAGGGCTTACGCCCGATTGACGGGTGATGTCTTTGGCCAGATTATAGAAGCTGGTGGAGACCGACAGTTTCAGACCGGTTGCCGAGTTGAGCCCATAAGTGAGGGCATAGAGAAAGTCCTGTTTTTCTGCCTTTTGGTAGGTGAAGGTGTTGGCAGCCAGATTATAACTCTTACCGTTTATGACCACCGGTCCTGAGTAGACCGGCCTTCCCTGGGCGTCCCGCAAATAGGTTTCTGGTGCGCCGTTTTGTTGCCGGCTGTCCCAAAAAGCCCAGATAAAACGGATCTGTTGCTCGGAGGTTAAATCATAGGCCATTTTGACCTTAAGGGTGTTGTTCACCAGTTCCTGCTTCCCGTAGCTTCCCAGAATGTATCTTTTCGCTCCCTTGGGATCCGAATCGGATACCCATCCGGTGACTGCACTGCCCCCGGAGACACCTCCGGCCGAGGCCTGCCTGGTAATGTAGGTGGTTGGCTGGACGTCCGTCTCAAGCCGGTCATACCAGGCCAGGAAAGAAAGCCCCCCGATTTTATCTCCATAGGAGACGTTGGCCGTGTATCCCCGGAGGTCCAGATTGGTATGGTATTCCTGGAAGTTCTGATAGAAGGTATTGGCATCGGCCCGGATTTCCCTCTTTTGAGGAAAGCGGGTGGTGATCATAGCCGTACCGGAAAGCGAATTGCCGCTGAGGGCCGCCGAATAGGGGCCGTAAATGACATCCACCCGCTCGATCTCCTCGGGTGCCACCATCTGCCATTTGGGTCCGTTGCTGTTTCCGGCGGCCAGAAAATCGCTGATCCGGATTCCGTCGGCCAGCACCAGGGTCCGGGCGGTCAGAAACGAGGCATTGCCCCGGATGATCAAAGGCCTGTTGGTGGAGCCCGGGGCAAGTTTACGTAAATAGGAACCGGGCAGGTACTTGAAGACATCCGAGGTATCAATGGCATTGATCCGCTCAATACCTTCGGGGGTTAAGGATTCGACTACGGCGGGGATGTTGACCAAGGCTTCATTCGATATCCTGCCGGTGGGGGTGACGACAATCTCCTCAAGCTCAAGTTTGGTTTCTTCCTGTCCGGGCTTTTCCATTATCTCTTCGGCCTGCGACAATGGCATATTAATAATCCAACTCAGAAGAAGGCTCATAAAAACAGTAAGGAACCACCTCATAGATTTCCTCCTTTTTCTTTTTGTTTTTTCACCCCCTTTCTGGTATTAACTAAAAAGGGGGGCGTTTGTTCGGTACGACGTTACTCCTGCCGGCAGGGCGCCCCTGGCCAAAGGTTGTGGCCCTGCCGGCTTCTTATCTTTACCCATTTCCTTATAGGCATTGGAGTTTCATCTCCTCCAACACCTCCTTGTATGTCACTTAAAACGCACGCTTGATCAGCGTAAAGTCCTTTCCCCTGAAATAAAAAAGGCCAAGAAAACCCGGCTGTTTTTCAGCCCTGGCCTTCGTGGCCTTAACTAAGATACTTGCTTTTAATCAAACAAGGAATGGCCTTCGTAGCCTTCCTGAAACAAATTAATACGACAGTTTCTCCTCAGATGTCAATAAAAAAAGAATCCTTGTTCTTGAAAAGGTACATCAACGTAATCCCTCTCTAAAAAAGGGAAGCCACGAAAACCTCCCGATCTTCAGACCAGGTGATTGCCTTCGTGGCTTCTTTTGTAACTAAAGTTGTGGCTTCCCTTTAATGGCAGCACTGATGCTGGTGGTCATGATGGTCGTCATCATGACGATGCTCATGGGCATGCTTTTGCGGTTCATGCTTGTGTTCATGCCCATCGTGGGTATGAGCCTCCTCGGTATGCTCATGCTCGTGTTCATGTTTCTCTTTGGTATGGCAACACATGGTATCCTCACCTCCTTTAGACTAAATTTTATTTAAAAATAATACATAACAGAGTTTATTTCAAGATAAATTTATCTGAGACGGATCTCCTGTAAGACAGGTGGAACTTCGTTTCACCCACTGATATAAAAATGAAGTGAATACCTTGTTTTTGTGGTGGGTTACGCTTCGCTGCCCCCACCCTACAGGCTCCTTTTTAGGAAGGGACAGAAAGACAAAAGGAAAAAGGGAGGCTGAAAAAGGGAATTGACAAGCCTCGATGATTCTGATTAATTAAATAGCGTTAGATCCAGGTGTCCTTAAGAAGGACGTCAATAGGGAAGCCGGTGAAAGACCGGCGCGGTCCCGCCACTGTAAAGGGGTACAATCCCTGCAATAACCACTGTTTCACCCGAGGATGGCTGAGGGTGGAATGGGAAGGGCAGGGGGAGAATAATCCCTGAGTCAGGAAACCTGCCTGGATCTCCTCACGAAAACGTCTTCGAGGTAAAGACCGGTGAGGGGGTTCAAAAATGGTTCCCCGACCGGCAGATGCCCGGCCGGGGATTTTTTTTTGGGCTTCCTCTCCCCAAAGGAGGGGTCATGGAACAGGAAAGACGGAAAAACTGACCGATAAGATTCTTCGGGGATCGGGGGGCGGGGATCAGGGGTCAGTCAGATGAAGTTGCAAGTTTCAAGTTGCAAGATGCAAGTATGAAGACCGGGATCGGGGAGCAGGGGTCGGCAAAAGCTTTTTTCATGATACATAGTGCCCTACCCCTGGCCTCCCCCTCGATGGGGAAGGTGAGGGAGGGGGGCCGTAACTCGTAACTCGCAACCCGAAACAGTGCTTCTTGTCTTTAAACGCCGGGTCCAAACATTTTGACTTTGTGGATTTCTTGGTATAGATTTTTAAAATTCCGTTCCTGCCTTTTGCGGGAAAAACTCCGGAGGGAATTAAGGGAAAGGTGCAGCCCATGAAAACATCTAAAGATAAAGAAGAAGCGATGGCCGGAAAGAGTGGCCCGCCCATTGATAAAAAAACCGACCGGCATCCGATACGTCCTGAACTGGCCGAGGTGATCCAGCGCCATTCTTTCGGCCTTGATGCAAATCGCCCCGAGGCGGTGGCCCGGCGGCGGCAAAAAAACCAGCGCACGGTCCGCGCCAACATAGAGGACCTCTGCGACCCGGGACGTTTCATTGAATACGGCGCACTCGCCATCGCCGCCCAACGGGGGCGGCGTTCCATGGAAGACCTCATCAGCAAGACCCCGGCCGACGGCCTGATCACAGGCATCGGGTCGGTAAACGGCTCCCAATGCGGAGATGACCAGGCCCGCTGTCTGGTGATGGCCTATGATTATACCGTTCTGGCCGGCACCCAGGGTTATTTTAACCACAAAAAGAAGGATCGTATACTGAAGCTGGCCTATGAGCAGCGCCTGCCCCTGATTTTTTTCGGGGAAGGCGGCGGTGGAAGGCCGGGCGATGTTGATGCCGACGGGGTCGTAGTGGCAGGGCTGGATTTATCGACCTTCGCCTTGTTCGCCAGACTCAGCGGCCGGGTTCCGATGATAGGCCTCGTATCAGGACCCTGTTTTGCAGGCAATGCAGCCCTGCTCGGCTGCTGCGATGTGATTATTGCCACCAGGAATTCCAATATCGGTATGGGCGGACCGGTGATGATTGAAGGCGGCGGACTCGGGGTTTTCAGACCGGAGGAGGTTGGCCCCATTGAGGTGCAGACCAAAAACGGCGTAGTCGATATCGCTGTGGCGGATGATCAGGAGATGGTGGCCGCGGCCAGGCAATATCTTTCTTATTTCCAGGGAACGACTTCCCCCTGGGAGGCCGCCGACCAGGGTATTCTGCGGGGCTTGCTGCCGGAAAACCGGCGCCGGGTTTATGAAGTGCGGACCGTGATTAAAACGCTTGCCGATACGGGATCGTTTCTGGAGCTTCGGCCCCAATTCGGACCCGGAATGGTTACGGGCCTGATCCGCATCGAAGGAAGACCTTTCGGTCTGATCGCCAACAACTGCAAGCATATGGGCGGAGCTATCGAAGCCGAAGATGCCGACAAAGCCGTGCGCCTGATGCAGCTTTGCAATGCCCATGGCCTGCCGATACTGTCTTTGTGCGACACCCCGGGATTCATGGTGGGGCCGGAGATCGAGAAACGGGCCCAGGTTCGCCATGTTTGCCGTATGTTTGTTGTCGGCGCTCATCTAACCATACCGTACTTTACGGTTGTTTTACGCCGGGGATACGGTCTGGGAGCCATGGCTATGGCCAGGGGGGGCTTTCATGAATCGTTCTTCACGGTGGCCTGGCCGACCGGAGAATTCGGGGGCATGGGGCTGGAAGGCGCGGTTAAAGCCGGATACAAGAAAGAGCTTGCGGCTATTGAAAATCCCAAGGAGCGTGAAGCGCTCTACGAAAAATTGGTTGCCCAACTCTATGAGAGGGGAAAGGCCATCAATATGGCCTCCCATCTCGAAATCGATGCCGTAATTGATCCGGCCGAGACCCGCCGCTGGCTTCTGGAAGGCTTGAGATCCGTCCCGGCTGAAGGCAGGAAGGGGACCGGACACTCTTTCGTCGATCCGTGGTAAAAAGTAATAGTTCAGCCACCAAGTCACAAAGCCACAAAGGTTAAATAATAATTCTCTATATCCCTTCTTTGCGCCTTCGTGTCTTAGTGGCAGAACGGGTAAAAAAAAGCTTGACAAGGGGTTGGGACTGGGGTATGAAAAAATACTAAACATATTGACTATCAAAACTTATACTATTTATGTTTTGAACATTAATAAAAACATGGAGGTTAAAAGTGGACATTAAAACGAAATTATCCCAAGTCGTTGGAACTGAAAATTTCTCCGATGACCCTGTTCAGTTGTTAACCTATGAGACCGATTTCAGTTACACCCCGGCCGGGGCCGCCAATTATCTGGCCAAACCGGGGAGTTCCGAGGAAGTCTCCGAGGTTATCAAATGCTGCAACGAGAACAGCATCCCCGTGGTGCCTTGCAGTTCCAAGGTCCATTTCTACGGGGCCACTATTCCGAAGGAGGGGGGGCTGGTCCTGGATATGTCCAGGATGAACCGGATCCTGGAAATCGACCCGGACAACCGACGGGT
Organism: Deltaproteobacteria bacterium; assembly: GCA_016219225.1. NCBI lineage: Bacteria > Pseudomonadati > Myxococcota > Myxococcia > Deltaproteobacteria bacterium. Next base: position 67,004 of record JACRBX010000048.1, on the reverse strand, counting down.
CAGGTTCGAAGCCGGCGTCACCTGGGAACAGATGACCAGGGCCTTGCAAAAGGAGGGCTTCCGGGTTTTGATGCCTTTAACCCCTCCGGCCGAACGCTCCGTGCTGACCGACTTCCTGGAGCGCGAAGAGCCCACCAACCAGGTGTATGATTACGGCGAACCCCTGGAAGCCATGGAAGTGGTCTGGCCCACCGGTGAGATCTTTCGGATGGGCTCGGCCAGCGTCAACGGCTATCCCGACTCTCCCTCCAAGGGGGGGAATCCCTCGGGGCCGGGTCTGGATTTTTACCGCTTTTTCCAATGCGCCCAGGGGACCATGGGAGTGGTGACCTGGACGAATCTGAAGATCGAATCCATCCCCAGGATGGACAAGATCCTCTTCGCACCGGTTCAAGACCTTGATTATGCCATTAATTTTCTGTATCGGATCCTGCCGCGCCGGATCGGTCAGGAGGTCCTGATCTTGAATAATGTGGATCTGGCCGCCATCCTGGCCGAGAATTGGCCCGGGGACTTTGAAAAATTAAAAGCCGCTCTGCCCCCCTGGACCCTGATTCTGGTGATCAGCGGGCTCAAAAGACGACCCGAAGAAAAGATCGCCTATGAAGAAAACTTCCTGGCCGGGGTCCTGAAAAACGAATTCCCCAACCTGAGGCTGGGGGAGACCCTGCCCGGTTTCCCCGGGGTGCCGGAAAAGCTCCTGACAATCCTCCGGAACCCCTGGCCGGCCGACCGGCCTTTTTGGAAGAACCAGGTCAAAGGGGCCGCCCAGATGCTCTTTTTCCACACCCGGCCGGAAAAGGCCCGGCAATTCGTAGACAAGCTGGCAGCCATCAGTGCCGGTCATGGATATGCTCCCGGAGATATCGGGATCTACATTCAGCCCATAGAACATAACCGGGCCTGCCGGCCGGAGTTCACCTTCTTCTATGATCCGGAAAATGAAGCCGAAAAGGCTGCTATGCGCGCCCTTTACCAGGAGGCGGCCACGGCCTGCCTCAATATGGGGGCCGTCTTTACCCGGCCTTACGGGGACCTGGCGCCCATCGTTTATGAACGGGCCGCTTCCTATACCGCTCATCTCAAGCGGTTGAAGAAGGTTTTTGACCCGAACAATATTATGAATCCTTCAAATCTGTGTTTTTAGGGGAGGGAGAAATCATGGCTAATGAAATGCCTTTTCGATATTACAAACCCAAAGAAGAATTTAAACTGGATATCACCGATATCCAGAATTTTGTTTATGACATGAGCCGCTGCATCAAATGCAAAGGCTGCACCTGGGTGGATCATACCTACATGCCCGATACGAAGCACATGACCCGCTGTCCCAGCGCGGCCAAGTATGAGTTTGACGCTTACGGGGCCTACGGGAAAATGCGCATCGGCCATGCCATGGCCGAAGGGGTCCTGGGCTGGAATGAAAAGGCCCTGGAGGTTATGTATGCCTGTACTCTGTGCGGGGCCTGCGACGTGGGCTGCAAACGGAACCTGGACCTGGAAATCGGGCTTACCCTGGAATCTCTGAGGGTCAAGGCGGTCCAGGACGGCGTGGGACCCATGCCGGCCCACAAGAAGATCGCCGAAAATATCGCCCAGATGCACAACCTCTATGGAGCGCCTCACGGAAAACGGACCGAATGGATCTCCGAGGGGATCACCCCGGCCGAAAAGGCCGAGGTCCTTTATTTTGTAGGCTGTACGGCCTCATACCGGAACAAAGAAATCGCCCGGTCCACGGCCAGGATCCTCAAGGCGGCCGGTACGGATTTCATGCTTATGCCCGATGAATGGTGCTGTGGCAACACCATTTTTTCCGTAGGCCTTTACGACCAGGCCAAGGCCCTGGCCCAGCGCAATGTCGAGGAAGTCCGGAAGACCGGGGCCAAGACCCTGCTCTTAAGCTGCGCCGAGGGGTACCGTATGTGGAAGGTCGATTATCCGAAACTGCTTAATATCTCCACCGATGACCTGGGCTTCAAGGTGGTCCACCTGGTGGAATATGCGGACGAGAAGGTTAAAAATGGCTTGTTGAAAATGAAAAAGCCCCTTTCGACCCGTGTGACCTATCATGATGCCTGCAGTCTCAGCCGCTTGAGCGACCCCTGGACCCCCTATGAAGGCAAGCGGGGCTGGATGGGTTGCGTGGAACCGAGGCTTAAACGCCGGCGGGGAGACAAAGGGATCTATGCTCAGCCCAGAGACCTCCTCAAGGCCATCCCCGGAGTAAACCTGGTGGAAATGCCCAGGACCCGGGAAAATGCCTTCTGCTGCGGGGCCGGTCGTGGGGCACAGGAGGCCTTTCCGGATTTTGCCCAGTGGACCGCAAACCAGCGTCTGGAAGAGGTCCGGGATGTGGGGGCCGAGACGCTGGTCACCGCCTGCCCCTGGTGCAAGAATAATTTCGCCCAGGCCGTTAAAGCCGGCGGCAACGATGTCCAGGTCCTGGACATCTCGGAAGTGATCTGCGCAGCGATTGGATGAAAATACTGTTCGGCGTTTAGCGTTCGGCGAGAAGATCTCAAAGCTGAAAGCCCAAGAAAGAAAATCAGGCATGAGGCACGAGGCGAGAGGGAAAGAAGGATCAAGAGAATCTTTTAGCCCATTGCCTATAGCCTATAGCCCAATCCATTTTTGAATCAAAAGGAGGTTTAATATGGCCATTGCCAAAGAAATTTATAAAGCCCTGGAAGCCATTGTCGGTTCTGAGTACCTCTCCAACGACCCGGTAATCTGTGAGGGCTATCGAAGCGGCCCAGGGGGTTACGAGACCGGTCTGGGATATGAGCGGGTCATGACCACGATCCCGGGCTGTGTCATCCTGCCCAAAACAACGGCGGAAGTCCAGAGGATCGTCAAGGTCTGCTATCGTAATGACATTCCTTACGTACCCTACAGTACGGGATTTTACGGACCTCGCTCGCATCCCCATGTGGAGGATGCCCTGCTGATCGATCTCAAGCGTATGAACGATTTTGTGCTCGACGAAAAGCACTTTTACGTAGAGGTAGGCCCCGGGATGATCTATTCGCCCATCCAGGAGGTCTGCATGAAACATGGGGCCTATGTGGTCATCGGGGGCGGCGGGGCCCAGGCCTCGGCCATTGCCAATCTGATCGGCGACGGCTGGTCGCCCTTAAGCCATCGAATCGGGCTGCCTCACCGGCGGATCTTGGGAACCGAGATTGTCATGCCGGACGGCGAACTCCTCAAAATGGGTTCTCTGGCCGAAGGCGATGACCCCTTTTGGGGTGAAGGCCCAGGGCCGGACTTGAGAGGGCTGCTGCGCGGCTATACGGGGTTGAGGGGTTGCCTGGGGATCGTCACCCGCATGGCTATCAAGACTTTGCCCTTTCAACCCGAACGTCTGGAGCCCACGGGTATTTCGCCCAATACCGCCCTGGCCTTGCCGGAAAAACGGGTCAAGTGGATCAATTTCATCGTGTCTTCCAAAGAGGCCCAGGTAAAGGCCATGAGGGAAATCGGCCATGCCGAGATCGGTGGCGCCGTTACTAAAGTGCCTCTCTTCTGGCGGGCCATTGCCAAGGCCGAGTCCAAGGAAGAATTCTGGGACCTTTGGGGCAAGGAAAACGAGGAAACCGTAGCCAACTTTTTTATCGTCCGGGTCCTTCTGATCGGCTACACCTCGGAGGAACAGATGGAGTATGATGAACGGGTCCTGATGGACATCATGAATGAGGTGGGTGGCCAGGCCCGGCGGACCAAACCCTCCGATGAGTCCTGGATCAAAAACGCCGATTCGGCCGGTATGTGGCTTATGTGCGGGGGCTATGTCTCAGTAGACTATGTCATTGAAACATTGTCCCAGTCCCCGGACCACGGCCCGTCCTATGCCGAGTTGAAGAAGAAATACACCCCGCCTCTGATGCCCGACTACGGCGATCCCGGCTGGTTCCAGAGCTTCGAACTGGGCCACCAGGGCTATTCTGAATTTCTGGTTTACTGGGATCCCGACGATGATACCAACGCCGTGGACCAGTTCTACGTGGACACATCCAAGATGAACATCAAAAACCGTTATTACACCTCTTTGCTCGGTCCCCATCAGCCTCTTTATCTCACCGGACCGAAATATGGACCGAATTACCACGAGTTCCTGCTCAAGGTGAAAAACGAATTCGACCCCAAATGGAAGTCCCATCCGCCGGTTCCTTTGGCCCATGACGTTTTCGTGGAAAGGGCCCCCTGGATGCACCACATGAAGGACTGGGAATCCCCGGAGGATCTGCCAAAGTAATAGGGGTCAAGGATTCCAGGATTCAAGGATTCAAGGGTTTAATTCCATGCCTTTCACTTGAATCCTGGGCCCCTCGACCCCTTGAATCCTTTTTTTCTGTAGTGAGGTGTACCATGGACAATCTTAGAATAGCCGTTGTGGGGATTGGGGCAACGGGGGCTGTTTTGGCCGCTGCCCTGCTCAAACAGGATCCTGAAACCATGCTGGTAGATCCTAATCCTGAACTTGGGGAAACCATAAGAAAAAAAGGCCTCAAAATTTCAGGGGCGGTGACCTACCAGGTCCCGGTCCACCATTTTTTCGAACAGATCGGGATGCTGAAAAGCTTCAGTCCGAATGTCATTTTTGTGGCCACAAAAACTTTTCATCTACCCCGGGTGTTGGAGGATCTGAAGGCGGTATTTCAGAAGGGAACCAAGATCATCAGCACCCATAACGGCCTGGGGACGGAAGATTTGATCGGCGAGCGGTTCGGTGCCGAGAGTGCCTTCCGCATGTCCTTGAATTATGGGGTGTCCTTAAAAGGGCCGGGGGAGATCGAAATGGCCTTTTTTAACAAGCCAAATCATCTCGGCAGCCTGCTGCCCGGGGACAGGGAACCGGGGCGGCGCCTGGCGGAATTATTTACCGCCGGTGGTTTGGATACAGAGTTCGTGGAAGACATCAAACTGTATGTCTGGAAAAAGATGATCATGAAATGCACCATGGCCTCTATCTGCGCCGTAACCGACAAAACCATCAAAGAAGCCCTGGATTTTCCACCCACCCGGGAGATCGCCGAGGGCTGTTTTAGGGAAGTGCTGGCCGTGGCCAAGGCCAAGGGGTACGACCTGGGCGAAGATTACTTGAAACAGGCCGTGGCCTATCTCGAAAAGGTAGGGGTCCACAAGGATTCCATGTGCTATGACGTCGCCCATAAGACCCCCACGGAAATCGATTTTCTGGGCGGAAAAGTCGTGGAATACGCCCGGGAGTTGGGTATCCCAACCCCTTATTATAGTACCATGACGAATCTGGTCAAGGCCATGGAGGACAAGTATCTTCGAAAATAGAATTTGGATTTCGGATTTCGGATTTCGGAATTTAAAAGAAACCCAAATAGAGTTGCAACCTGCAACTCTATGGGAGCTGTTTTTATGATGAGCAGTAGCCGGTGGATCACCGTCGGTACGATTTTAAAGATGAATGCCCTCAACTATCCGGAGAAATTGGGCTGGCAGGACAGCAACCGGGAATTCACCTTTCAAGAATGGAGCGAACGCTCCAACCGTCTGGCCAATGGTCTTAAAGGATTGGGTGTGGGTTATAAAGATACCTTTGCCGTTTTGGCCTACAACCGCGGGGAGTGGATGGATATCTATGCCGGTTGCGCCAAGGGCGGCCAGGTGGTGGTGCCGGTCATGTTTCGTTTGGAAGGGCCTGAAATCGAATATATCGTCAATCATTCGGAATGCCGGGGACTTATCGTCGAAGCCCCATTTGTGGACCGGATCAACCGCATCAGGGACAAGCTCCGGGTTCCTAATGACGCTTATATCTATTTAGGCGAAGGGCCGGTGCCGGAAGGCTATACCGGTTATGAAGAGCTTCTGTCCAAGTCTTCGCCGGAAGAGCCGGAAGGCCTGGTGCAGGGCGATGATGTCTGGAACATCATATATACCTCGGGCACAACCGGCCGGCCCAAAGGAGTAGTCCGGACCCATGAGAGCCATATAGCCCATTATCTGTTGAGCAATATCAATATGGGGGTCCGGCCTACGGATAAGGTGATGCTGGTCATGCCCATGTGTCACGTCAATTCCCTGCAATACTCCTTCCCCTATACCCTGGTGACGGCACCGGTCTTTGTCTACAATAGGATAAGTTTTGATCCGGAAGATCTGCTCAGGACCATTGATCAATATCGGATCACCTATACCTCTCTGGTTCCCACCCATTACCGGATGATCCTGGATTTGCCGGAACCCGTTAAACAAAACGCTGATGTCACCTCCATTCGGCAACTGCTGATCTCCTCGGCTCCGGCCGATAAAGCGCTCAAACTGGCCATTATGGATTATTTCAAAAATGCCGAACTCTGGGAGGCTTATGGCAGCACGGAAGGAGGACTCGGGACTCTGCTCCGGCCGGAAGATCAATTGCGGAAACTCGGTTCCATCGGCCGGGAAATTTTCGGAGTGGATCGCTTCCGGCTCCTGGATGAAAACCGCCGGGAGGTTCCGGATGGGGAAGTAGGAGAATTATTTACCCGGGAACCTTGTGTCTTTAAGGAATATTGGAAAGATCCAGAAAAGACCCGGGAGGTCTTTGAAGGCCAGTGGTTTTCCGCCGGGGACATGGCCAGACGGGACGAGGAGGGGTACCTCACCCTGGTCGACCGGAAGGCCAATATGATCATCACCGGGGGCGAAAACGTTTATCCTTCCGAGGTGGAAGGGATACTCCGGTTGCATGAGGCGGTTAAGGACGTGGCCGTTATCGGCCTGCCGGATAAAAAATGGGGGGAGGCCATCAAGGCCCTGGTGGTGCTTCATGAGGGCTACGAGACCGGAGAGGCCTTAGCCCGGGAGATTATCGATTTTGCCCGGGGGAAGATCGCCGGATACAAGCGGCCAAAGAGCATCGACTTTATAAGCGATGAAGAGATGCCCCGAACGGCTACGGGCAAAATCCTTCATCGGGTGCTCAGGAACCGTTACGGGTCGCCGAAAACGGTCTGAGGAAATAAGGAATAGTAAGGAGAATGGATATGGACGAAACCATCTATAACAGTGAGGAACATCAGATTTTCCGTGATGCCTTTCGCAAGTTTGTGGCCCGGGAGATTACGCCCAACGTCCCTGAATGGGAGGCCCAGTGCGCCGTACCCCGGCATATCTGGCGAAGGATGGGGGAAGAAGGTTATTTGTGTCCCTGGCTTCCCGAGGAATACGGGGGATTGGGTTTGGGATTCGAATATTCGGTCATCATTAACGAGGAGCTGCTGCGCGGGAACGCCTTCGGGGTGGAGGTGCCCCTCCACAGCGATGTCGCAACGCCTTATATCTATTCCTTTGCCTCTCCCGAAATGAAAAAGCGCTGGCTACCCGGGTGCACCACCGGGGAAGTGGTGACGGCCATCGGGCTGACCGAGCCCAACGCCGGCTCCGATCTGGCCGCCATTCGCACCCGGGCCGTGCGAGACGGGGACTCCTATGTCATCAACGGACAGAAAACATTTATTACCAACGGTTATTTTTCGGACCTGATTGTGGTAGCCGTTAAAACGGACCCCGAGGCCGGCCACCGGGGTATCAGCCTGATCCTGGTGGACAAGGACGCCCCCGGATTTCATCGGGGCCGGAAACTGTCTAAAATGGGCTATCACATGCAGGACACGGCCGAGCTCTTTTTCGAAGACTGCCGGGTACCGGTCGGCAACCTGCTGGGAGAGGAAGGGCAGGGGTTTAAATACATGATGGCCAAGCTGCAGCAGGAGCGGCTGGAAGTATCCATCAAGTGTATGGTCCTGGCCGAAGAGGCCCTGAAAGAGGCGCTCCATTATGCCAAAGTGCGTGAGGCCTTTGGAAAGCCGATCGGCAATTTCCAGTATAATGCCTTCCGCCTGGCCGACATGGCCACCGAGGTCGAACTGGGCCGCACCTTCCTGGACAGCCTCATCAGGGACCACCTTCGAGGCAAAAATATCGTCCAGAGGGTTTCCATGGCCAAATACTGGCTCGGTGAAATGGTAAACCGGATCGCCTATCAGGCGGTCCAGATCCACGGCGGTTACGGCTACATGGAAGAATACCGGGTCTGTAAATTGTATCGCGATGTGCGCTGCCTGTCGATTTTCGCCGGCACCAGTGAAATCATGAAGCTGATTATCAGCCGCGGACTGGGGTTTTCTTCATAGGGGAATAGCTTTGGCCATCCGATCGAAAGCGCCTCAGCCAGGTAATCCGTGAGGAATTCCGGAGAGAAAAAGAAAAAAGGGTTTTAAATAACTTAGGATCGTATTAAGGTATACCCAGAACATAAATTATTAGAAGGAAATGGTATGGAGGGTTTATGAAACACCAAATCAACATTAATGTGAATGGGGATGACTATTCGCTGTCGGTGGATCCCAGGCAGACTCTGAATGAGGTGCTTCGGGAAGACCTGAACTTGACCGGCACAAAACTTGGCTGCGGCACCGGCGATTGCGGGGCTTGCACGGTCCTGGTGGACGGCCGGACCGTCAGTTCCTGCCTGACATTGGCCGTGTCCGTGGACGGCAAGTCCATCAAAACCGTGGAAGGCCTGGCCCCTTCGGGTGAAGAGCTGCATCCGATTCAGGAGGCCTTTATTCAAACCGGGGCCATCCAGTGCGGATTCTGCACCGCCGGGATGGAAATGTCCGGGTTATATCTGTTAAACCAGAACCCAACACCCAGTGAAAAAGAAATCAGGGAAGGTCTTTCCGGACACCTCTGCCGCTGCACGGGCTACAACCAGATTGTGGAGGCCATCTCGGTGGCGGGGGAAAAAATGAAGGACAGTCAAACAAAAGAGGTGGAGTCATGAGATTGCCTAAATTCGATTACTTTGCACCCCAAACCCTGGAAGAGGCCCTGCGCCTTTTAACCGAAAAAGGAGAGGGGGCCCGGTTGTTAGCCGGCGGAACGGATCTGCTCATCCGAATGAAAGCCGGCCTTTTAAAACCCCAGGCGATTATCGCCCTGGAGGGCATTGAGGCCCTTAAGGCGATTCGCTACCAACCCAAGGTAGGATTGACCATCGGGGCAACCGCCAAGCTGTCCGAGGTGGCCGACCATCCGGACATCAAAAAGCATTATCCGGCTGTGGCCTACGCCGCGCTGGAAACGGCCAATGTGCAGATTCGCAATATGGGGACCGTGGGCGGAAACCTTTGCAATGCCGCTCCCTCGGCCGATAACGCCCCGACCCTGATCGCCATGAAGGGGGAAGCCCTCCTGGCCGGCCCGAAGGGAGAAAGGCGCCTGCCTTTGGATCAGTTTTTTAAAGGACCGAGACTTACCGCCCTGGCGCCGGATGAAATCATGACCGGTATCTTTGTTCCAATTCCTCCCCCCCATTCCGGAACGGCCTACCAGCACGTCTCGGCCCGGGGCAAGGTGGACATCGCAGCCGTTTGCGTTGGGGTTATGGCTATTTTTGACGGGGAAACCTGCCGCGAGGCCCGGATTGTCCTGGGTGCCGTGGGCCCTATCCCGTTGCGGGCGAAAAAGACGGAAGGGCTGGTACAAGGGCAGCAGTGGACACCGGAACTCATCGAAAAGGCCGGTAAACAGGCCGTCGAAGAAGCCAAGCCCATCTCTGATGTTCGGGCCAGCGCGGCCTATCGGAAAATGATGGTCGCCGTATTGACCCGTCGAGCCTTATTAGAAGCCCAAAAACGGGCCAGGAAACGTTAGCCTAAGGGGAAAGGAAGGAACATGGAACAATTCAATATTATCGGAAAAGAGGTGCCCAGGAACGATGCCGAGGCCAAAGCCAGAGGCAGGGCCCAATATACGGACGACCTGAAACTGCCGGGGATGCTTTACGGCCGGATACTCCGAAGTCCCCTGGCCCATGCCCAGATCAAATATATCGATACCAGTAAGGCCAAGGCCATGCTGGGGGTCAAGTGCGTACTGACCTGCGAGGATACGCCCAAGATCAAATACGGCAACTGGAGGCTATTTCCGGAAACCCAGGACGAATACCCCCTGGCCGTGGACAAGGTGCGTTTTATCGGGGATGAAGTGGCCGCAGTGGCCGCCATAGACCCGGACACGGCTCAGGAAGCCCTGGAAAAAATTATCGTGGAATACGGAGAATTGCCGGCCGTCTTTGACGTGGACGCAGCCAGAGGAGCGGGGGCCCCGGTCATTCATGACTATTGCTCCAATAATGTCAGCGTCAACCGGAAGATCCAATACGGCGATGTGGAAAAGGGCTTTGCGGAATCGGATTATATCCGGGAGGACACCTTTACGGTCCATGCGGTCAGTCATGCCTATCTGGAGCCCTGCTCGGCCCTGGCTCAGGCTGATCAGGACGGCCGGATTACCCTCTGGACCTCGACCCAGGTTCCTTATATCGTCCAGTGTCTTCTGGCCTCGGCCCTGGGTATGCGGGAAAATGATATCCGGGTGATCAAACCCTTTGTCGGCGGCGGCTTCGGCGGCAAGATGGAACTCAGGACCTGGGAATTCTGTGCCGCCCTGATGGCCAAAAAAACCGGCAAGCCCGTCAAGTTCACCCTCAGCCGGGAAGAAGAATTTCTGGCCGGACGCCGCAGACACCCCATGAAGCTCCATTCCAGGGTCGGCTTCAAGAAAGATGGGACCCTGATGGCCAAAGACCTGAAAATTCAATTAGACGGCGGGGCCTATAATGCCATGGGACCCACGGCCACTTTCCTGTGCGGCAATTTCGGGGCCATGCTCTACCGCTATCCCAACTACCGGTTTCACGGGGAACACGTTTACACCAATAAGCCCCCGGCCAGCGCCATGCGCGGTTTCGGTGCTCCCCAGTCGCTTTACGCCACCGAGATCCAGATGAATAGTGCGGCCGAGGAATTGGGGATCGACCCGGTGGATCTGCGGATCAAAAACGCCCAGGTGAGCGGAGATAAGATCCCGGACGTGGCCACCATTTCCAGTTGCGGCTTTATCGATTCCATCAAGACCGTGGCCAAGATGAGCGGCTGGAAGGAAAAACGGAAAAATCTCAAACCGGGGCAGGGGATCGGTATCGGCTGCTACAGCTTTATTTCCGGAGGGGTCTTTAACTGGTTCAATACCCAATATCCCTTTTCGGCTGCCGAAGTCCGGGCCTTTACCGACGGCACCGTCCACCTGCTGACCATGGCCTCCGACATTGGTCAGGGATCGGATACGGCCCTCAAACAGATCCTGGCCGAAGAGCTGGGACTGCGGATGGAGGACATCCGGATTACCTCGGCCGATACCGCCATGACCCCCCAGGCCGACCTGGGCTCCTGGGGTAGCCGGGTGACCCTGATGGCCGGAAACGCGGTGATCGATGCGGCCAAAAAGATCAAGGCCCAGTTGTTCGGGGCCGTCTCGGCCCGGTTCAATTTAAATGTCATCTATGAATTTGAGTGCCTGAACAACCGGGTCCAGGCCAAGGGCCGGCCGGATAAAGGGTTATCTTTCGGGGAGGCGGTGGCCATGGTGCAGAAGGCCAACCGGGGGGAGCCCCTGGTGGCCAGGGGTTCCTATACCCCCCGGGACAAGGGGCTGGTCACTCCGGCCTTCGGCTTCGGGGCCCAGGTGGCCCAGGTCGAAGTCGATCAGGAGACCGGTCTGGTGGAAGTGAAAAAGATGTGGACGGCCCATGACTGCGGCACGGTGATCAACCCCCGGGCCGTGGAGGGACAGTTGGCCGGATCCATCCAGATGGGTCTGGGCTATGCCCTTTCCGAGCAGTTTGTCATGGACGGGGGCAAGACCCTGAACAACAACTTCCTGGACTATAAGATGCCTAACGCCCTGGATATGCCCCCCAGTGAAGTGGTTCACGTGGACACCTACGAACCGGAAGGCCCCATGGGGGCCAAAGAATGCGGAGAAGGCCTGGCCTCCCCCACCGCTCCGGCCATTTCCGATGCGGTCTATCATGCCACCGGTTACCGGTGTCTGGATTTGCCCATAACGCCGGAGAAGATTTTACAGGGTCTGCGGAAAGAAAAATAGATTGTAAGGGTTAGAGGATTATTTGTGAGAGTTGTCAACTATCGAAGCGATTTAAGCGGGGACGAGAAGGTCCTGATGGCCGTGGTCCGAGCGGCCGAGATCTTTAAAAGGGCCATATCGACCATTTTCAGGAACCAGGACCTCTCCTTCCCCCAATACAATGTCCTGAGGGTTTTGGATGCCTCAACCGATGGACAAAGCCGGATCACCGAGGTGAGCCGCATCATGCTCGTCCCGGGTGCCAATATGACCGGCATAGCCAAGAGGCTGGAAAAAAACGGCTTTATCCTCAAAAAATCGGACATTAAAGACGAGCGGGTCACTCTGCTCGAAATCACCGCTAAGGGAAAAGAAACCCTGAAAAAGATCGAAAAAGAGCGCGACCAGTGTTTGAAAATGATGTTGAAAGGCTTTTCTCCTGAGGAAAAACAGGATCTCCTGACTAACGTCAGAAGATTGATCCAGAACAGTCAAAAGATGATCTGAATCGGTCGGATAGTCTGTTTCCCGTTAAGCCCTCATGGGCCCCTTTATTCTCCCCGGATTTTTTTTGAAAGGGAATTTTTTTTCTTGACATCCTTTTTTCGATATATTAAAGGGAATAAATCATGGACTGAACGGTCAATAAAGAATAGGCAAAGAACTTGCACGAACCTAAAACCAGCGACGTCAAAGAAGCAATAATCCGTGAAAGTACACGACTTTTCCTGGCCAATGGTTTTCGGGGAACGTCGGTAAAAGAGATCACCGAAGCGGCTGGCATCGGAAGAGGTACCCTTTACTGGTACTTCAAGAGCAAGGAAGAAATCCTGATCACTATTTTTCGAAAATTTGAAACCGAATTGTTGGACAAATTAAGCGAAACGGTACGAGGCTGTAAAGGAGATTTCACCGTCAGGTATCGCCTTTTTCATAAGTACTCAACAGAATTTGCCCGGGATAACCGGGACCTGTGCCTGGCCTTCAACACCCTTTTAAATGAGATATCCGGCACCCATACCGAGGCCGAGAAGGTGGCCAAGGCGGTTTATGGGAAGTTCGATATCATTGTTGAGGGCATGCTGGAAGCCGGGAAACGGGACGGCTCGGTGAACCGGGATGTGGATTCAGCCCTTTATGCCCATGCCGTCATAGCCTGTCATACCGGGATGCTGGTCCAATGGCTGGTGAAGGGGGAATCGCTGGATGCACGGGCCTTTGTAAAAACGGTTCGAGATTTTATTTTGAAAGGCCTGACTCAAAAAGGGCCTTAAATTTTTTGAGGTTAATCTCGACTGATCGTTCAGTCCACAGGGTTCCGGTCGAGGATATTGGATCAGGTCTCTGGGATGGTCCGGCCAGAGGCAGATGGCCTCGCCGTTTAAAAAGTTTGCACTAAATTTTCAGAATAGCAATTTAATTATTTATCAAGGAGGAAGGAAGATGACGTCTAGAAAGATTTTACTGGCCCTGGTAATGGTGGTAGCGCTGGCTACGGGGAGTTACAGCCAGGCCGCTGAAGAACCCAAAGTGAAAATCCGGATGCAGACCCACCTGATCCCTACCCAGACCAAAAGGTCCATGGGCACCTTTGCCCAGGATGTGGCCGCGGCCTCCAAGGGGACCCTGGAGGTCTCCATCTTTCCAGCGGGCTCGATAGTCCCGGTGAAGGAGATGATGGACGCCGTCGGCAAAGGGACCCTGGATATGGCCCTTTATCCGGAAGGCTTCTGGTACAAGGCCATCCCGGTGAGCGAAGTCGGTCAGGGGTTGCCTTATTCCTTCATAAACTTTGACGAAGTCCGGGAATTCATGTTCAAGAAGGGGTTCATAAACCTCCTGCGTGAAGGCTATGCCAAGCACAACGTCTACATCATCCCTTACGAACCCTTTTCGGTGGGCCTGATGACCAAAAAACCGGTCAACAAGGTGGAGGACCTGAAAGGAATGAAACTACGGGCCATGGGGGTCATGGCCGATTTCCTGGGCAAGTTGGGGGCCTCCACGACGGTTGTGGCCGCCGGGGAGTTGTATACCGCACTGGCCACAGGCGTGGTTGACGGCGCCCATTGGGGCGACGCGGGCCCCATGTACGAAATGAAATTTCAGGAAGTCTTGAAAAACTACATGGAACCGGAACCGATCATCGGCTCCTGGAACAACATCATGATCAACCTGGACCTCTGGAAAAAACTGAAACCGGAACAACGGGCTGCCCTGGAATCGGCCTTGCAGAAATGCGGTATGGCCGGCTTTAACAGTTCCCGGGCCCTGACCAAAACCGCCAAAGAGGAAATGGCCAAAAAATGGAAGGTCCAATTCGTCAACCTGCCCGAGGCCGAGCAGAAAAAAATGGATAAGGTGAGCGAGGGCATGGAGATGGAGATGGCCAAGAAGGATGCCCTGTCCGCCAAGGCGATCAACCTGCTTAAGGAATTGCGGAAAGAAAAAGGCCGCTGATCAGGAGGCGAGGCATGAACAGGGAAGAAAAAGGAACCTCCCTGCCTGGTGTCGCGCCGGAGACCCAGACCGTTCCCCGTCCACCAAAGAGCGGGGGCGGCCTGCTGACCGGCATCGATTGGCTCAGCGAGTCGGTGGGGAAAATGGCCGGACTATTGATCGTGGTACTGGCCCTGATGGTGAGTTACGACGTAGTCATGCGTTATTTTTTCGGACGGCCGACCGTCTGGGCACAGGAAATGTCGGCCATGCTGTTCGGCACCTTCATCATCCTGGGCGGAGCCTACACGGCCAAGGAAAATAAACACGTCAACATGGACATCTTTTACAACCGCTTTTCCGTGCGGGGAAGGGCCATATTGGACATTATCACTTTTTTCATGCTGACCGTCCCGTTCCTGGGCATCCTGCTCTGGAAAGGGGGAGAAGGGGCCTGGCGGTCGCTGGTCACCCTGGAGCATGATTCCACGCAATGGGGACCGCCGCTCTATCCCTTCCGGATCATGCTCCCCCTGGGGGCCTTATTGTTCCTCTTACAGGCCATCGCCAAATTCATCCGCGATTGCCAAACCCTTAGTTCTATAGGTAGAAAGGGGTAGTCCCATGGACCTCGGACTGATCACAACGCTTTTGTTCGCCGGGCTGCTCCTTTTTTTGGCCACCGGCGCGTCCCTGGTAATGGTCATGGGCGGGGCAGCGGTCATCTTTTCCTACCTGCTCTGGGGGTCGCAGGGACTGATGCAGATCTCGTCCAATTCCTTCGGGGTCATGCAGAATTTTATCCTCATCGCTATCCCCCTTTTTATCTTCATGGGCGTAGTCCTCGAACAGTCCGGGTTGGCCAAAGCCCTCTATGAAATGATGTATCGCTGGTTCGGCGGGGTTCGGGGCGGACTGGCTGTGGGGACGGTGATCATCTGTATGATCTTCGCCGCCATGGTCGGGGTCAGCGGGGCGGCCACAGTGAGCATGGGGCTCATCGCCCTGCCTTCCATGCTGCAGCGGGGCTACAACAAAGACATTTCCATCGGCTGCATCAGCGCCGGCGGGGCACTGGGGGTCCTGATCCCGCCCAGTATCCCTTTTATCCTCTACGGCCTCTTTTCCGGGGAATCCATCGGCGCCCTCTTCGCCAGCGGTATTGTCCCGGGGATCCTGCTGGGTCTGATGTTCATCTTCTATATCCTGATCCGCTGTTTTTTTCAGAAAGATCTGGGACCGGCCCTTCCCAAAGATAAAAGGGCCACCTGGAAGGAAAAATTCGAATCCCTGCGGGCCGTGGTTCTGCCCCTGGTCCTCATCGCCCTGGTCCTGGGGTCCATCTTCAAAGGAGTCGCCACTCCCACTGAGGCTGCGGCCCTGGGCGCCCTGGGGGCCATACTCTGCGCCGCCGTATCCCGTAGCCTCACCTGGAGCGTGATCAAGGAATCGAGTTACGCCACTCTGCGGCTCAGCAGTATGGTGGTCTGGATCATTATCGGGGGCACTGCCTTCACCTCCCTCTATACGGCCATCGGGGCCGTGGACTTCATTCAGGGATTGATCGCCACCCTGCCGGTTTCAAAGTATATGATCCTAATCGGCATGCAGGTGGTGCTCTTCATCCTCGGGATGTTGCTGGATCCGGGAGGGATCATCATGATCTGTACGCCGGTCTTCGTCCCGGTAATCAAGACCCTGGGCTTCGATCCTGTCTGGTTCGGCCTGCTGTTTATCGTCAACATGGAAATGGCTTATCTGACCCCACCCTTTGGCTTCAATCTTTTCTATATGAAAGCCATTGTGCCACCTCATATTTCCATGGGGGATATTATCCGCTCGGTCATACCCTTTGTGGGCATCCAGGCCTTGTGTCTGATTATCGTTATCCTGATTCCGGAGCTGGCCACCTGGCTGCCCCGGAAATTGTTAGCCGGGGGGTAGAGGGGGGAATACGAAGATAGCGTTACGGGTTACGAGTTATGGGTTGCGGGTTCAAAACCAACCTTACTTCGACATTCATTATTTGATTCGTGGTGCCCCTAGGGGATGAGGGCTTAGAAGAACAAAGCAATAGGGGCACTGTTTTTTTTGCCTAAATGATAGACTGACCGTTCAGTAGTTGATATGGGCAGGGTCTCTAAAAGGCCCTTCGAAGGACCGGTTGGGCCTGAAGGGGAAACCCGGCAGGGCATTTTTCAACTTTTTCCAAATCGTTCACAACTGATTAACTATAAAATTCAAAGGAGAATAAAAATGGCACTTAAAACACCACAAGAATACATCAACAGCCTGAAAGACGGCCGGGTCATGTACTTAAACGGCGAAAAAATTCCCGATGTGACCGAACACCCGATTCTGAAGATCTGCCGCGATTGGGTGGCCATGGATTATGTCCTCAATCAGGACCCCAGGTACCAGGACCTTCTCACGGAATTGGATGAAGACGGCGAAAGGGTCAGTTTCGCCCTCATGCCTCAGCGGACCCAAGAGGACCTTTTCCGGCTCCGGGAGATGGTCAAACTTTGGGCCAGGGTTAGTTTCGGAAAACCCTCCGGGGCCAAGTTCGTGGCCAAGGACGGCCTGAATTCGGTGACCGTAGTCAGCCGCAGGATCGATAAAAAATATGGCACCCATTACGCCGCCAATGTGGAGGCCTACCGCCGGCATCTGCAAAAAAACGATCTATCCTTTGCCATGGGTTTGACCGATGTCAAGGGCGATCGGAGTCTGCGCCCCTCACAGCAGAAAGGACATCAGGACTATTATCTGCGGATCGTCGAAGAACGGGAAGACGGCGTCATCGTCCGCGGAGCCAAGACCCATATCAGCCAGGCCCCCTTATGCAATGAAGTGTTGATCGCCCCCTGCCGGGCCATGAAAGAGGATGACAAGGCTTATGCCCTCGCCTTCGGGGCACCCCTCAATGCCAAAGGCATCACCCTTATTTCGGCCGAGCCGGAGGTGAGCGAAGGGGTGAGTTTATTCGATCACCACATTGCCGGCAGCGTCTTTATCAATGACGCCACCATCATTTTTGATGATGTCTTTATCCCTAACGAGCGCCTCTTTCTGAAAGGCGAATGGGAATTTGCCGGTCAGGTGGCCTATATGTTCGCCAATTTCCATCGTCTAAGCGCCGAGACCTACAAGGCCATGGAGCTGGAGCTTTTTACCGGTGCCGCGGCCCTGATGGCCGAGTACAACGGCATTGAAAAGGTATCCCACATCCGTGAAAAACTCACCTGGCTGGTCATGTATACGGAGATGATCGAGACCCTGGGCCGGGCGGCAGTGGAACATTGCATTAAGGAGGAGGATTCGGATTTTGTTTACCCCAATCCGATGATCGCCAATATCTGCAAATATCAGTTCGCCAATAACTGGCATGAAGCCACCAAATATATCCAGGACATCGCCGGCGGGATCGTGGCCACCTGTCCCTCGGCCAAAGACTTTTTCAATCCCGAGACTCATGACCTTCTGGACAAATATCTGGGTGGCAAGGCCGGTGTCCCCACGGAAGAACGGCTGCGCATGGTCAAGCTGGTCAGGGACCTGACTTCTTCCTATGAAGATGTGCTGACCATTCATGCCGAGGGTTCGCTCGAGGCCCAGAAGATGTCCATATTGCAGTTGGCCGATTTTCCCCGCTACAAAGCCGCGGCTAAGCGGGCGGCCAGGGTGGAGAACCGGGAAGGACACCCTTTATTCGATGAACTTCCGGCCTTTCCTCCCAAGCTATAAGGGAAGTTTCTCTTTATGAAGGCCCGAAGCACTCCTGCCGGCAATAGGCCAAGGAGGATGATGAACATGGGTAATGACGAAAAAACAAAGTGCGATGTAGTGATAGCCGGGGCCGGGGGGGCCGGTCTCATGGCGGCCCTCGCCCTTTCAGAAAGCGATCTGAGGGTCAAAGTCTATGAGAAGATGAACGTGGCCGGCGGCAGTACCCGGTTCCCTGAAGGCATGTTCGGGGCCGAAAGCACCCTGCAGAAGAAACGGAATGTACGGGTCACCCGGGACGAGGCCTTTAAAGCCATCATGGACTATAGTCATTGGAAGGCCAACGCTTCCCTGGTCAGGGCCTTTGTGGATAAATCGGCCGCTACTATCGACTGGCTTGAACAGATGGGTGTTGAATTCACCGAGCCCTCTTCTTTCTGGCCAGGGGCCCCCAGGACCTGGCACCTTTTCAAAGGACGCGGCGCGGCTGTGATCAAGGTCCTGCTTTCTCGGGCCGTCGAAAAAGGGGTTGCCATACAATACCAGACCGCCGTCAAACAGCTTAGGCGGCAGGACGACGGCCCGGTTACCGGTGTCCTGGTGGAAGATCAGGAAGGCCGGCAGACTGCGGTCTCGGCCAGGGCGGTGATCATTGCCACCGGCGGTTATGCCAATGACCCGGAGCTGATCAAAAAATATACGGGGTTGGACCTCCGGGGCAATCTTTTTCCCCTGGGGAATTTTGAGAAATACGGTGAGGGTCTCCGTATGGCCTGGGCCGTCGGGGCAGCCAAGGAAGGCCTGGGAGTGCTCAATTTTTCCTCCGGCGGTCCGGTCGGACCCGGCCTAAAACCGGCCGGACATATCGTGGCCGCCGTTCGCCAGCCCGAGCTATGGATCAACCAGCAGGGTCTCCGCTTCTGCGACGAGGCCATTGTCCATAATTCGATTTATTGCGGAAATGCCATGGCCCGCCAGAAAGGGGGCTTCGTCTTCAGGATCTTTGATGACCAGGCCCGGCACTATTTTGTGGAAAAAGGGGTCGATGTCGGTGTGGGCATGTTTGTGCCCCCCGGGACCCGGTTAACCGGTTTCGATGATGAATTGAAGGAAGCCCTGGCCAAAAAGAATCGGAACATCATGGTGGCCGGGACCATCGAAGATCTGGCCTTGAAGATGGAGGTCACCCCCGCAGTTTTTAAAAAAACCGTCGAGGTCTACAACCGGTTCTGTGAAAAAGGTTACGACGAGGCCTTTGCTAAGGATCGGTTGTATCTACGGCCGGTTCAAAGACCTCCCTTCTACGCCTTCAAGTGCTTTGGCGATTTTTGCGGGACCAATGGAGGCATTAAGATCAATGAGAAAACCGAGGTCCTCGACCATGCCGACCAGGTCATCCCCGGTCTCTATGCGGTCGGCAACGATGCTGGCGGGCTGTACGGGGATAGTTACGATATGATCGCCGCCGGGGCGGCCTGCGGGTTTGCCCTGGTGTCCGGATGGCTGGCCGGTGAAAATGTCATCGGTTATTTTTTAAATTAATCAGGAGGTGGAATATGGAATACAGATGGTACAAAGTCTGGCCCTCTTGGGTCCCTAAGACCTTTACCGTGGATAAGCCCACGTCCGAATATATACGGGAATGGGCGGCACTGACACCCGAACGGATAGCCCTCACCTTTTATGGCCGGGACATCACCTATCAGGAGCTTAATCGAACCATTGACGCCATAGCCTGGGGGCTGGTCGATCTGGGGGTCAAGAAGGGCGATCGGGTGGCCCTTCATATGGAGAACTGTCCCCAGTTCGTTATGGCCTATTTCGGGATACAAAGGGCCGGCGCCATCGTCGTCCCGGTCAACCCCATGTTCAAGCAGGCCGAACTGGAACACGAACTGAACGACGCCGGGGCCCAGACCCTGATCGGTCTGGACGCCCTTTACCCGGAAGTGGAAAAAGTAAGGTCCCGGACGCCCCTAAAAAAGGTTATCCTTACTTCTCTCAAAGACTATCTTCCGGAAAAGCCCCTGCTGCCTCTGCCGCCGGAAGCCGGCCTGGCCGGCCGGTCTTTTCCCGATACCCTGGCTTTTGAGACTTTCATCAGACAGTCTAAAGATGAACCCCTGTGCCAGGTAACCGATCTGAAAAAAGAGCTGGCGGTTTTACAGTATACCGGAGGCACGACCGGCACCCCCAAAGGGGCCATGATCAGCCATTATGCCCTGGCTTCGGCGAGCTTTGTGTCCCTCCATTGGTACCACCACCGGGAAGACGATATCTTCTTGGGGGTGGCGCCCTTTTTTCATGTCATGGGTCAGATCAACCTGATGTGCACCCCGCTGGCGGCCGGCGCCCGGGTCGTTATTTTAGCCCGCTTCGTCCCGGAGGTGGTGGCCCAGGCCATTTCCCGGTATCGGTGTACCTATTGGGTCGGCGCTACCACCATGGTGATTGCCCTGCTGAACCTGCCCAATGTCGAGGATTATGACTTCAGCTCCTTCCGGTGTCTCTGGACCGGCGGGGCACCCATCTCCGTGGAGCTCCAAAAAAAATTAAAGGCCCTCATGCCTAACACGGTCATCGGTGAAGGCTATGGGCTCACGGAAACCATGTCCTCAGGCGGCACCTGCACCCCCCTGTTCCGCTACAAGCCCGGTTTTGTGGGTATTCCAGGGTCTAATAATGTACTCCAGATCGTTGACCGGGAGACCGGGACAAAGGAGCTGGGACCAAACGAGGAAGGAGAGGTCATTATCAAAGCGGGTTCCATGATGGAGGGCTACTGGAACAAACCGGAGGAGACCAGTCAAGTCCTCAAAGACGGCTGGCTTCATACCGGAGATATAGGGCTTATGGACGAGGAAGGGTACCTGAAATTATTGGGCCGTTCCAGGGAAATGATCAAGTGTTCCGGATTCAGCGTTTTTCCGGCCGAGGTGGAAGACCTCCTATATAAGCACCCGGCGGTGAAAGAAGCCGCCGTGATCGGAGTGAACGACCCTTACCGGGGTGAGACCCCCAAGGCCTTTATCATTTTAAAGGAGGGCTATGCCGGCAAAATCACGGAGGCGGAAATCCTTTCCTGGTGCAAGGACAACATGTCCGCCTACAAGCGGCCCCGGGCCATTGAGTTCAAACAGGAACTTCCTAAAAGTGCCGCCGGAAAGATACTGAGGCGGATGCTGGTGGAGGAAGAAAAAAAGGGGTAAGGCGTTTCAATTTCGGATTTCGGAATTTAAAAGCAATCCATTTTTGTAGACGAAGGAGGCGATGGGCTTTATTCGAAGAGGAAAAAAAACCGGAAGAAATTTTGGGAGTTTTGAAAAATCAGATTTTTTATAAAGGGAGGACATTATGAAAAAACTTGGAATGGTTAGTTTGATTTGCAGTTTGGCTATGTTTTTTGTTTTGGCTGCCGGTAGTCCGGCCCGTTCTGAAGAAAAGGAATTTCGCTTCAAGTATGCCAACTTTTTCCCGCCGGTCCACAAGATGGCTGTCCTGGCGGATCAGTGGTGCAAGGAAGTGGAAAAGCGCACCAATGGAAAGGTTAAGATCACCTATCTTCCGGGGGGCACCCTGGTCCCGGCCAATCAGGCCTATGAGGCGGCTGTCAAGGGCATAGCGGATATCAGCATGGTTACCCAGCAATATAACGCCGGCCGTTTCCCATTGACGGAGGCCATCTACCTTCCATTGGGGGTGAAGAGCGCCCGTCAGGGCACCCGGATGTTCAACGCCTGGTATGAAAAGTTCAAGCCCAAGGAATACGATGACGTCAAGATCCTTTATTTCTATACCACCAGCCCGGGACATTTTGCGACCCTGAAACCGTTGGCCTCTATCAATGACCTGAAAGGGGTCAAGGTGCGCTGCGCCGGTGACACGGCCAAGATCGTTACGGCCATGGGCGGCATACCCGTTTCCATCCCCCTGGCTGACTCTTATGAAGGGTTTCAGAGGGGCGTCATCGCCGGTTCCCTGCTGCCGGTGGAAAGCCTGAAGGGGTGGAAATTCGGCGACCTGCTCCGGGGGGTGCAGATCAATGACGGTATCGGCTATACCAACGCCATGGGCGTGGTGATGAATAAAGCCAAGTGGGCCGCTTTGCCGCCGGAATTTCAAAAGGCCTTGGAGCAGGTCAGTAAGGAATGGATCGAGAAAACCGCCCTGGCCTGGGACGATATCGACAAGGAGGGCATCGATTTCGCGGTTTCCAAAGGCGCGAAGGTCTTTAAGATCTCCAAAGAAGAGGTCGCCCTGTCAGGTCAGAAGATGAAACCCATCCTGGATGATTATGTGAAAAGCATGAAAAAGCTGGGATTGCCCGGAGAGGAATCCCTGAAATTCCTTCAGGACTGGCTGAAAGCCAATCCTAATCCGTGATGAGAAAAAAAGTTGCAAGTTGTAAGTTTCAAGTTGCGGTTGCACGCATGAAGAACGGAATCAGGATTCAGGGGTCGGGGATCAGGGGGCAGGGTTGAGTTAAAGAAGAAAGATACACGTTTCAAGTTGCAGGTTGCAAGTGTAAAAACCTTGCCCCTTGAACCCCTGGCCCCTGGACGCTTTGAATATCGAATTTCGAATCATGAAATAATTTGTTCTTGCCTTCCTTCGACATCCGATGTTCGATATTTCATTATTTGTGGTTTGCCCATGGGGCATGAAGGCTTAATACAGTCAAGGAGGATACCTATGCGGGTATGGGTCAATCGTTTGTCCAGCTTATTGTCCGTGATTGCCGGGATAGTCCTGCTCATCATGATGGTGCTCACCTTCTCGGACATTGTTCTGCGATTTGTGGGGAGACCGATCGTCGGGGTCTACGAAGTCGTCGCTTTCTTAGGGGCTTTGGTTACCGGATTTGCCCTGCCCCGGGCATCACAGATGAAGGCCCAGGTCTATGTGGATCTTCTGATTGATAAGCTTGGGCCCCGACCACGGAGGATCCTTCGAATCATCACAAGAATCCTGGTGTTTTGCATGTTTCTCATAGCGGCCTGGTATTTTATCCTCATGGGGAAAAAGTTTATCGACACCCGGTCGGTGACCCTCAGCTTGAGACTCCCTTTCTACCCGGTGGTTTTTGGCCTGGCCATCAGTAGTCTGGCCCAGTGCCTCGTATCGGTGGCTGAAATTTTTTATGACCAGGGAGGGGAAAAATGAATGAATATGTCTTAGGCCTTTCGGCTTGTCTTTTCCTGATTTTTTTCTTCCTCACCGGGGTTGAGATCGCCTTTGGAATCGCCATGGTCGGTATTTGCGGCTTTGCCATTCTCTCCGGTTTTGACGCCGCCTATAGTCTCATGGCCCAGGATTTTTTTGACGTTCTGTCCTCCTATAGCCTGACCGTCGTTCCGCTCTTCATGCTCATGGGACAGATTGCCTTTAACGCCGGCATCGCCAAGAAGCTTTATGAAGCGGCCTACAAACTGGTGGGCCGCGTCCCCGGCGGCCTGGCTATGGCCACCGTCGTGGCCGCTACTCTTTTTAAGGCCATGTGCGGCTCGACCCTGGCCACGGCCGCCACCTTTTCCAGTGTGGCCGTCCCGGAAATGACCCGGTATAATTATAGCAGAAAGTTGTCCACCGGAATTGTGGCCAGTGTCGGCACCATCGGCATTCTCATCCCGCCGAGTATCACCATGATTATTTATGGCATCATGACTGAGCAATCCATCGGCCGTCTTTTTCTGGCCGGCCTCATACCCGGATTGCTTATCTGCACCTTTTTTGTCGGTATTATCTACGTCTGGTGCAAGGTCGACCCGACCCTTGGTCCGAGGAGCACAGAAAAATTCACCTTTGGAGAAAAAATGCGTTCCCTGCCGGAATTCATTTCCGTGGCCATCATCTTCGGGATCGTCATCGGCGGTCTGATGGCCGGTATCTTTACCCCGACCGAGTCCGGGACCATCGGAACCATTGCGGTCCTGATCCTGGCCTTACTCCGGAGGAGCCTGACCTTCAAGGGATTTGTCAAGTCTATCGATGAGTCCCTGAGGGCGGCGGTGATGGTCCTTATCCTCATCGCCTGCTCGGCCATTCTGGGCCACTTTCTGGCTATCACCCAAATCCCCCAGACCGCCGGCGATTGGCTGGCAGCTCTCCCTTTCCCTCGGGTGCTCGTCATGGTCATCATTTTTCTCTTCTACCTGCTGGGCGGGTCCTTTATCGATGACCTGGCCTTTATGATCCTGGTCACGCCGATCCTCTATCCGGCGGTCCAAAAGCTCGGCTATGACCCTATCTGGTTCGGCGTTATGATCGGGGTTACCCTGATGGTCGGGACGATCATCCCGCCGGTGGCCATCAGTGTGTTTGTGGTTAAGAACATCACCGGCGAGTCCTTTAATGTCATCTATTCCGGCGTGGTTCCCTTTCTGGCCAGTTTTGTCGTCGTGGGGGCCTTGCTTTTCCTGTTCCCCCAATTAGCCACCTTTCTGCCCGATTTGATGCTCGGGAAGTAAAACGTATTGGACAAAAGACAGGCACAATACTGATGACTACGGGAATGACACAATTGAGGTCTCAAGGGTTTTTTACGAACTCATCAATACAGATGACTATGTAAAAATTTCCCGAGGCCGCCACCCCGGCGAAAGCCGGGGTCCAGGAATAGTTGAATTCCCTGGATTCCGGCTTTCGCCGGAATGACGTGATGCGGGTTTCAGCGTTTTTTTACGATTCCATCAATAACGAAAAGGAGGAAAGGAAATGAAGAAAAAGAATTGGAAACTGGTTTCAGGGAGTCTTGTCGTAAGATCTATGGTCATTTTCATTGGTTTCTGTTTCCTTATTCTTGCCCCGGCACAAGTCAAAGCATTTAGCACCACCATGCCGACCGTTCTGGATCCAGGGTACAAGATCCAGGTCCTCGTTCCCGGTTGCCATTTTACCGGTCTGAACGGTTTGGCCTTTGACAGCCAGGATACCCTTTATGGAGGCACCGTGGCCGGTCTGGCAACTTATCGCATCAATAAAGAAACCGGCGAGACCATGATGTTTTTACCTCCTCCCACCGGCGGCGCCGATGACCTCATTTTTGAACCGGGTGGAAGGGTTATCTGGAACGCCTTTTTTTTGGGAAAGGTCTTTGCTAAAGGTGCGGATGGAAAAACTGTCACCCTGGCCGATAATATGCCCGGGGCCAACTCCATAGCGGCCAGTAAAGACGGACGCGTTTTTGTATCCCAGGTATTCCTGGGGGATGCCCTGTGGGAGATGGACCTCTCGGGAGGGCAGAAGAACCGAAAAATTGCCGAAAAGCTCGGCGGTCTCAATGCCTTCCGGGTCGGGGCCGATGGCTACATCTATGGGCCTCTATGGTTCAAGGGACAGGTGGCCAAAGTAGATGTGCAAACCGGTAAAGTGGAGATTGTCGCCGACGGCTTCAAGGTCCCGGCAGCGGCCAAGTTTGATTCCAAGGGAAATCTTTTTGTCCTGGACACAGCCACGGGCGAGGTGGTCCAGGTGGACATCAGGACCGGTAAAAAAAAGGTGGTCGCCCAATTGGAGTCCCATCTCGACAACCTGGCCATCGATTCGAAAGACCGGATGTTTGTCAGTAATATGGGAAATAACAGTCTCTATGAGGTGGATGTGAAAACAGGAAAGGTCCGGACCGTCATAGAAGGGAAATTGGCCTGTCCTCAAGGGATCGCCGTCGCAACGGATCCCGATGGAGACACCCTTTACGTGGCGGACAATTTTACTTATAAAAGGATTGACGGATTTACCGGATCGATCAAAGATCCCAACAAGGGCGCGGCCTTCCCGAACACCGCTTCCATCCACGGGGATACTGTTTTGATGTCCGGTTGGTTCACCAATGCCGTTCAGGTCTTTGACCGTAAGACGGATAACCTGCTGTATGTTATCAGGGGATTCAAAACCCCCACCGGCACCCTGATGCTGGATGACGGGAGTATCCTGGTGGCCGAGGTCGGTACGGGAAGTATTTTGCGGGTTGCAGACAAAGAAGGCAAACAGCGGACCCCGATCGCCAAAGACCTGGCCGTTCCGACCTATCTGGCCAAAGCCGGACCTGGGGCCGTGTATGTCACCGAGTTCGGGGCCGGCCGGGTTACCAAAATCGATCTTAAAACCGGAAGCAAGAAGGTCATTGCTTCGGGACTTTCGGCCCCTAAGGGGATCGCCGTGAAACCGGACGGCAAGATACTGGTGGTTGATACCGGAACCAGACAACTCATCCAGATTGATCCGGCCACCGGAGAGGCGAAACCCTTGGTCATCAATCTGGCTGTCGGCCTTCCTGTTCCGTCCGGATTCATGCCGGCCTATATGCTGACCGGCGTCGCAGTCTCCGACTCCGGGGCCATTTATGTAACCAGCGATGTGGAAAACGCCGTCTATAAGATTTCTCCGAAGTAAACTCTCCTTAAGAGCAAGAGTGCCCGGCCCCCTGGCGGGTCAGGCCCTCTTGCAACCTGTCCCGCCTCCGGTCATAGCCGTCGAGAAGAGCACCCTTGGCACCTCGAAGCAGTGCCTGACAAAATATAATCCTTGACTCCTTTTTTGAAAAATACTAAGAATTGAATCAATTCGTCTAATCACAGGCGGCCCAACCATACGACAACCTCCTTCTAAAAGCCTGTGAGCCAAGCTTCAGCCGGGAATTTTGAGTTTCCGGATGAAAACCAATTGGCTGAATTGTATTGAAATTTCCTAATTCAATAGTATAGGAAATTCCTTCTTGGACGCAGATTGCCAAGATTTTGAATATAAAGAATAGTTATCTGCGGGTATCGGCGAAAATCAGCGTCCTCATTCAATCAGGATTTATTCAATGCCCAACCTTGACGACTGTTTGCTTAAATTTGAAGTTCCGGAGATCATCCACGGCGCCGGATCGCTGTCCGTAGTCGGGGAGTGCGCCAGGCGCCTGGGAGGTGAGCGGGTTCTTCTGGTCACTGATCCGGGGGTGATAAAGGCCGGATGGCTGGATGAGACCATCAAATACCTTGAAAAAGAGGATTTGAAATACGTTCTTTATGACAACGTGGTAAGCAACCCGCGGGATTTCCAGGTCGAAATAGGCGTCGATCTCTATCTGAAGAAAAAATGCGATGTGATTGTAGCCCTGGGCGGCGGCAGCCCCATTGATACGGCCAAAGGCATCGGCATCCTGGCCTCCAACAACGGCCGGATTTACGACTACGAAGGGTGCAACCTCATCACCCAGCCGGTTCCTCCCATGGTCTGTCTGCCCACCACGGCCGGTACCGGTGCGGATGTCAGCCAGTTTGCCATCGTTACCGATACCCGTCGGAGCATGAAAATGACCATTCTCAGCCGGGCCATCATGCCGGATATTTCCATTATCGATCCCCGGTTCCTGCTTACCCTGCCCGAAGAGCTCATTGCCAGCACCGGTATGGACGCCCTGACCCATGCCATCGAAGCTTATGTATCCTCCCTTTCCTGGCCGTTGACCGATCCCCACTCTATTCACGCGGTTAAGCTGGCCTCCGGCAATCTGGTCCGAGCCGCCCAAACCCGGGATCTCAACGCCTTAAGCGGTATGACCGTAGCCAGCCTGGAGGCCGGAATTGCTTTTTCCAATGCCATCCTGGGTGCGGTGCACGCCCTGGCTCATCCTCTGGGCGGCATGTACGACCTGCACCACGGCTTGATTAATTCGATCCTGCTTCCCGTCGTGGTCCGCCAGAATATGGAACATGCCCAGGATAAGTTCGCCAATGTAGCCAGGGCCATGGGGGTAAAATCCAGGGGGATGGACGTCAAGGATCTGGCCTCAGAGGTGCCGGAGAAAATCAGCCGGCTGATCGAAGAGCTCGGCCTGCCGGACAGGCTTTCCCAACTCGGTGTAAAAAAAGAAGATATTCCCACGCTGGCTCAAATGGCCAAGGAAGAAGTGTGCATGCTGACCAATCCCTACCACTATTCCGTGGCCGAAATCGAGAAAATTTATCGAGAGGTATGGTAAACGGGGATGCCATGAGCCCAGAATCAAAACCGATTCATGTCGACCTGAAGGGTATCGGTTTTTCCAAAATCGGTTACTTCAAGGAAGTCCGTTCCAAAATCCGGGAACTGGAAGATCTGAATATCGAGCTGGCGCGACGGCATAATCAACTGGAAGCCATTTTCAACAGCATGAGCGACTGGCTGACCATATTGGATCGGGACCTGAACATTGTCTTTGCCAATCAGGTACAAAGGAACCGGTTTCCCAAGGTCATCGGTGAAAAATGTTACCGGATCTATTACGGAAAAAGCCGGACCTGCAAAGAATGCCCGGCTCTGCGCACCCTGGAGACCGAAGAGATTTTCCACGGGGAAGTCCTCATCACCAAGGGGGTTTTTTCCGGACGCTATTATGAATGGACCACTTCCCCTATCAAGAATCCCTACGGTCACTTGAATGAAATTCTCCTCCACCGGCGGGACATCACGGAAAGAAAAAACACCGAATTTAAACTGATTCAAGCCGACCGACTGGCCGCCGTAGGCTTTTTAGCGGCCGGTATCGCCCATGAGATCAACAATCCCCTGGCTTCCATTGCCGGTTTTTCGGAAGGACTACTCAAGCGGCTGGCCAGCCTTCCGGAATGGGGAGACCCTAAAACGAGGGAATATTTCAAGGAGTATCTGGAAATTATCAATCACGAAGCCTATCGCTGTAATGATATCGTCCGGAATCTGCAGGAATTCAGCCGAATCTCCAGCGACGATTACGAGGTGGTGGGGATCGGCGATATCATCAACGATACGGTGGCCCTCATTCGGCAGCATGCCAAGGACAGCGCTATCCAAATCATCCTTAAGGATAACCTGGTTGCCGGCCTCAAAGAGGTCCTGGGAAACGAATCCCAGTTGAAACATGTATTTTTAAATCTCCTGAATTACGGCTTCAGAACCATGGAAAACGGCGGAGAGATCATCCTGTCGGCCAGAAACGAAGGAAACAGCATTGAGATCCAGATTTCAAGCACAGGGCGTCTTTCGGTACCCGGACCATCCGAACCGGGGGATGAACCTTCCTGTCCCAGCCGGCAGATAGACTCCGGAGTCGATTTTTCATTATGTTACAACATCATAAAAAACCACCAAGGTGATTTCTATTATACCGCTCAGGAAGGCAGGGGATACGTCTTTACCATCCGTTTCCCGGCGAGCCTGTCCTGAGAGACTGGTTAAATTTTCAAGGAGAGATTAAGTCATGGATCAGGGAAAAATTCTGGCCATCGATGACGAGCCGAATATCCGGCATCTGATCAGGAATGAATTTTCCCTGGAAGGCTTCAAGGTCACCACGGCCGGAAGCGGAGAAGAGGGGCTGAAATTATTCGAGGAAAATTCTTTTGATGTGGTCTTGCTGGATATCCGGCTGCCGAGAATGAACGGTATCGAAGTCCTCCGGAGGTTGAAAAAAAAGGATCCCGCTCCTGAAGTGATCATGATCACGGCTTACGGAGATATTCAAACAGCCGTGGATTCCCTTAAGTTAGGGGCCCGGGATTACCTGACCAAGCCGTTCAAACTCGATGAATTGCTTTCCATCGTCAAAAAAGCCGTCCAGGAGGTTCGGGAAAAATCTCTGTCCAAACCGGAATGGACCGGGGAAAGGCCTTCGGAAACCCCGCCTATCGTCCTTTGTCCGAGCCCGGGCATGGAAAAGGTCTACGACCTGA
Source organism: Deltaproteobacteria bacterium (assembly GCA_016219225.1). Lineage (NCBI taxonomy): Bacteria > Pseudomonadati > Myxococcota > Myxococcia > Deltaproteobacteria bacterium. Next base: position 37,209 of record JACRBX010000048.1, on the reverse strand, counting down.
TCGCCCGGGTGGCCAAAACCGATTACACCGTTATGCTCCAAGGGGAAACCGGTGTCGGGAAAGACGTGCTGGCCTTCCAGATCCATCAACAAAGTCTGCGCCAGGACGGGCCTTTTGTGACGGTGGATTGCGGGCTCCTTTCTCATAATCTGGCTGAAAGCGAGCTCTACGGCCACCGTAAAGGGGCTTTCTCCGGGGCCACCGAAGCCAAGCTGGGGCTGGTGGAAAAAAGCCACGCCGGCTCTCTTTTTCTGGATGAAATCGGCAACATCGACATGGAGCTGCAGAAAAAATTTCTGCGCTTTTTAGAGACCCGCCGGTTCCGGAGGATTGGTGAGGTGAAAGAACAACACATCGACACCCGCATCATCCTGGCCACCAATCTGGATCTGCAGGAAGCCATCCGCAAGGGAGACCTGCGAAGCGATCTGTTCTACCGCATGACCGAATTTGTGATACCGATCCCTCCGCTGCGGGAAAGGCCTGAAGATATTGCCATCCTGGCCAAATATTTTTTAGGCCATTATGTTAAAGACGGACAGAAAATGGATATTTCCAAAGAGGCCCTGGGGGTCTTGGCCGATTATCCCTGGCCTGGGAATATTCGGGAGTTGAAGGCCGTCATCGGCAAGGCCGCTTTATTGGCCGACTCAATGATCCGGGCCGAGGATTTTCCGGCCCAGGTGAAGGCCAGGCATTATGATACCTCACGTCAGCCCAAGACCCTGGAGGATATGGAAAAAGAACACATCATGAACGTTCTGGCCGAAACAGAAGGCAACCAGACCAGGGCCTCCGAAGTCCTGGGAATCAACCGCAAGACCCTCTACAAAAAAATCAAAACCTATAAGATATTTTCGTAAAAGAGCGGTCAGCAATCAGCTTTCAGCCTTCAGCGAAACCGAAGAGCGTTTATCAAATTGTATTGTGGCCTTTTGTCCCATTTAACCCCATGGGGGTAAAAAATAATAAAAAATTATAAATTCAAATAGTTGGATGTTGTTCTTCCCCCTCCGGGCGGGGGCTTTTTTCTCGGCTCCCTCCGGTTCCTTTCCCTTTACCGGCCCCGGCCTCCCCTCCTCAGGTTCAGGGGGGTAATTTTTTATCTATATAAAATCAATTATAAAACAGGATGTCCGCCGGTCCCTCGTTTTAACCATGGGACAGGCAGGCACGATACTTGCTTTGTCCCCGCCATATAATGTCTGCTGACCTTATTTCTTGCAGAGATAAATCCGGACCGATGAAACGATGCGAACGATCGAAGTCCTCAGCGGGTATTCCGGGGATCCGGAGAACGGCATCGATTTATCAAGTCTAAAACACCGAAAGGGGGTTGGTACGACCTTCCATCCGGCTCGATCTATCGGAAACTTTTTAATCTGGAAAATATGACCATCCACTACTTTGCAAGTAAGAAAGGAGATCAGTAATGTCCAAAAATAAATCCTCCAAGGTCTGGTTCGCGGCCTCCGGCGCGACGAACTGGACGGAAAGCACCATCTGCAAGGCCAAGGATCTTTTTTATGCCGCCGGCCTTGACCAGTGCATTGAAAAGGACGACAGCGTCGCGGTAAAGGTTCATTGCGGCGAATGGAATCGAACCGCCTGTCTGCGACCGGAATTTGTGGCCGCCATCGTGGAAGAAGTGAAGGCCTGCGGCGGTCGGCCCTTTGTCACCGACACCACCACGCTGACCTATCATCTCTATAACAACCGCTGCACCGGGCAGTTGGAACAGGAAGGCGCCAATCGTCATGGTTTGAACTGGGCCAGCCTGGGCGCGCCTTTCATCATCTCCGATGGTTTTTTCGGTGAAGACGACCTCCGGGTGGAACTGCCCGAAGGCAACATCTTAAAAGAGACCTATATCGGCCGCGGGATCTACGAAGCGGATGCCATCATTAACCTGGCCCACGCCAAGGGACATCCCATTACCGCCTATGGCGGATGCATCAAAAACTTCGGCATCGGGGCCCAGTCCAAACGGGGCAAGTACCAGACGCACCTGGCCTTTTGGGGCGATCCGGAAGAAGCCATCGGCTATCCCAAGGTCAACCGGACTTCCTGTAAGGGCACCGAGTGTCCCTTCAGCAAGATGTGCGAAGACAGTTGCCCGGATGAGGCCATCACCGTCAAACCCGATGGGGTGGTGATCGACTATGCCAAGTGCTGCCTGTGCTATTCCTGCCAGGTGACCTGTATGTTTACCGGGATGGAAGGTATCGGTTTTCGGGATGATTATTTCCCGCTGGCCCAAATCGCCATGTCGGACGCGGCCCTGGGCTGTATCAAAACCTTTAAACCGGGCAAGATCGGTTACATGGCCTATGCCTTCGACATTGCCCCGGAGTGTGACTGCTTCCCCTGGAACGGCACCTATGTGGCGCCGGATGTGGGGGTGTTCGCCTCCAAAGACCCGGTGGCCATCGATTCGGCCGTCTGCGACATGATCGACAAGGCCCCCATCGGCCCCAACTCCAGGGCCGAGGAACTGGGACTCAAACCGGGCGAAGACAAATTTAAAGCGGTCAACGCCTTTACGCCTCGAATTCAGCTCAAGGCGGCCGAGAAGATCGGCATGGGGACCATGAATTACGAATTGATCGAATATGAACCGGAGCTCAATCCGGAGAATATCGCCAAGTGGCAGATCCGCAAGATTCCGATGACCGTTACGCCCATGCGGCATGTATTCAAGAACCATCACATCGCCCGGGAGTTTCCCTTCAACCGCGAACCCCTCGACAAGTGGCTCGGGGATTGGAAAAATTTTGACCCAACCATCTAATCTTTAGGTGATAAGGGATGCGGGCGGGGTTCAGACCCTGTCCGCATCCCCGGGGATGAAACCCTTTTCAGAAAAATTTCAGTACAACAATAAAGTTCGGAGTTAAGAGTTCGGAGTTCGGAGAAAACCATTTTCATTCTTTATGGTGCCTTAAAAGGGCATGAGGGCTTAGTATGAATGTCTACTGGATTAAAGGCCGATCAGAAACCTGTGAAAAAAATCTCATCAGCAAGATCGACACCCTGCTGAGCCTGGAAGAATTGGCCTCCCTGGTGGTCCCGGAGATCAGCCTGGCCATTAAGTTTAATCTAAGCGAAATGGGCTACGGTCATTATCTTCCGCCGGTCATCTTCAGCACCTTGTTTGAAAAAACCCGGTCCCAGGGTGCCAAGCCCCTGTTGACCGACGGTTGCAGCCTTTATAAGGGCTCGCGCTTTGATGGCTACAGTTGGGTTGATGGGGCTTTACTGCAGGGGTTCAGCAGCGGAGAGACCTTTCATAACCAATTGCTGCAATCAGGGGGCTATACCAACGAAGAAGGTAAATTCTGGCCGGCCGATGGCCGGCATTTAGCCGGTATCGACATCGGCAGCTTGCTAACCGACACCGGTAATCTGATCGTTGTTTCACACATTACCGCCCATCCGCTGCTCGGGATTGCCGGCGCCCTTTACAACCTCGGACTGGGCTTTCTGACCGCTTCCGGAAAACTCAAGGTCCATGCCTGTCTGCAAATCGAGTACGAGGCCGAAAAATGTGATCACTGCGGCATTTGTCTGTCCTTTTGTCCCACCAAGGCCATGGCCGGTGAACCCGGCCGGGTAACATTCGACCCCCGGGTCTGCAACCGTTGTCTGGGGTGTTTTGTAAGCTGTCCAAGCCGGGCGATTCATATCCAGCCGGAGGGCTTGCCAATCTTTCAGGAATGTGTCATCGAGGCGGCCCAGACGGTCCTCAGCCAACTGCGGGGGAAGGCCTTCTTTATCAATTTTCTGAGTTCCGTCACCCCCCAGCCCGATGAATTCCCTTTTTCCGATATCCCGTTCGTGCCGGATCTCGGCATTATCGCATCCAGTGATCCCGTGGCTGTCGATTGGGCCACGACCCAGATGATCCTTCGGAGTCCGGGAATACCAGGATCCATCGCCCAGGACCTGAAGGTCCTGGACAAGGGGGAAGATAAAATTAAGGCCATCACCGGCCAGACCCCCGAACACCTGCTGGCCTACGCCGAGCAATCAGGACTCGGAAGCCGGACTTTTGAATTTTTTTCCGCAGGATAGCGGATAAACACCAGCCAAACCTATTTGAATGGCAATTTAAGCGCCTATTGCGCGTTTTGAATTTAAGAAATATCACTCGAAGGAGAGGTTAACCTGATGGATTCAATGGATCACCAGCCGCATCATCACCATGGCCCTATTCGCGATGCCATGGCCAAGGTCAATTATAAAATCGCCATTATCAGCGGAAAAGGCGGCGTGGGCAAGACCAGTGTGACGGTCAACCTGGCAGCCGCCGTTCGCAAGAAAGATCTGGTCGTGGGGATTTTCGATGCCGACGTCCATGGTCCGAGCGTTCCCAAGATGGTCGGCATCCGGACTGAGATGCGGGATATCCTGCACGGCTCTCACGGAATCGATCCGGTCATAACCGCCCAGGGGTTGAAGGTTATGTCTGTGGCCTTGATCTGGCCGACAGAGATGACCCCCATCATGTGGCGTGGACAATATAAGGCCCGGGTGCTCAGGCAGTTTTTGAGTTCCATCAAGTGGTATGAAATGGATTTTTTATTCGTGGACCTGCCGCCGGGGACAGGGGATGAACCGATCACCATCATGAAGTCCATACCGGACCTGGACGGCATGATCGTGGTCACCACACCCCAGGAGATCTCCACCATTGTCTGCAGCAAGGCCATTAATGCCGCCCGGGAATTGAAGGCGCCCATTCTGGGACTCATTGAAAATATGAACCACTACCAATGTCCGGATTGTGGACGGATCGAACACTTTTTTGGAAAAGACCGCGGCGAGCGGCTGGCCAAAACTTTCGAAATCCCTTTTTTAGGGGGGATCCCTCTGGATGGACAATATTCCGAAGCGGCCGACAGCGGTATACCCATTGTCTATAAAAATCCGGAGTCTTTGTCGGCCAAAGCCATGATGGGGATTGCCGACCGGCTGCTTTTGCAATTGCCGCCACGTGAAAAAGTAGTGGTGTCAGAGCGGCCCTGGGAAATGGGTCGTGATCATCATAAGCCAAAGTTACAAGGCTATCAAGAAGCCATGGAAAGGAGCAGTTAATCAATGACGGAAAAGAGCAGACCGAACGTGGTGGGTAAAGGCCCTACCTTGACTCGTGAAATGCTGGAGGTATTCCAGGCCATTCAAGCCAACTCCCAGGGATTATCCCAGGAAGCCGCTTTGCTGATCACCTCTCAATTAGGGGAACGGAGTGCTGAACTTGAAAAAATAATTAAAATGGCCTACCTGAAAACCGTTAAGGCCGGGGAAACCGCCTGGGACATGAAGGAAAAGGCCTTGGAGCTGAAGGACAGCATGACCGCTGGTGACGAGGCGAAGTCTCTGGAGATCACCAAAGATCTCACCGCTGAGTTGGACCAATTGATCCATAAGACCAAAACGTTTGTAGTCCGGATGACCTGATGAATATGGCCATGGCCGGGCCGCCATTAAGTGCAGATTTGATCGAGATCCTGAATATTTTGAAAAAAGAAGGCGGCACTTATTGTACCGGCACCTGCCACCACCGCAAACCTGGGGAGTTTCACTGCCATACCTTCGGCCGGATCCTGAATATCTCCTCCCAGGGGGTGAAGAACCGGTTAATGACGCTGCTTCGCCTGGGGCTGGTCGAGCGGGAGCGGGTGGATCGACCGGATAGCGGCCCCGTCATCCGTTTTATCATCACCCCCAGGGCTGAGGCCAGCCTGGCCCGTTATGGACTTGAATCTTCACCCGAAAGGCCTATATGATGCCCCATCCGATTCATGAACCTGTGGTTAAGGCGGCCCATCAGGCCATCGATCTCATGGACGGCTTCCTGCGGGACCGGATCGATCAGGCGACTTATTTCGACCGGTTGAAAGCGCTGGAGGTCAACAGCCTGTTAGAACGGTATCAGGATGATTTTAAACATAATCCGCAGCTGGTCTATTACCTGGATGCCTTGATGATTTTGTCTTCCTTGCAGCAGGAGCTGGATTTTCAGGTGGCTGAGTATGGCGCCAGTGTGGCCTCCGAGGATATCCGCATGCTCCAGGAACTGCTGCAAAAATTTTAAACCGGATAATTTGGAATTTGGATGATATAAACTGCTGAATGCAATGAAAGGAGCCAATGCATGAAACTGGAAGGTAAGGTGGCCATCGTCACCGGAGGAGCCAGGGGCAACGGTTTGGCGATTGCCCGCTGTCTGGCCGAAGAAGGGGCCCATATCGCCGTGGCCGACATCTGTGCCAACATGGATACCATCCCCTACGATATGTCCACTGAAGAATCAATGAACGAGGCTGTGGCCGGCCTCCAGGCTATGGGGCGCCGGGCCATGGGACTCAAGTGTGATGTCCGGCAGAGGGGCGACGTGGAAGCCATGGTGGAACAGGTGATGGAGGTCTTCGGCCGGATCGACATCCTGGTCAATAATGCCGGCAACACCTCCATGGTGGCTATAGCCGAAATGGACGAAGAAATCTGGGACGAGGTCCTGGACACCCATCTGAAGGGAACCTTTTTATGCTGCCGGTATGTTCTCCCCCATATGATTGAGCAGCATAGTGGCAACGTGGTCAGCATTTCTTCAGTGGGCGGCCAGCGCGGCTTTGGCATGGGCGGCCATTATTGTGCGGCCAAACACGGGATCATCGGTCTCAATAAATCAATAGCCATGGAGGTGGCCGATCACAATATCCGCTGCAATGTGGTCTGTCCCGGCACGGTCTGGACCCCCATGATGCAAGGAATAGCCGCTTACTTCGGACTGGAGGGGGAAGAGGCCAAGCAACAATTTTTTGCCGGCCACATGATCAAAGACCCCGAGGTCTCCCCCGAGGATATCGGCCGGGCTGTACGCTGGCTGGTGACCGACGAAGCCCGCTGCATCACCGGCAACATGATTACCGTTGATGGCGGCTGGACAGCCAAGGCGCCGTAAGAAAATGCCGTTCGGTGTTCGTCGTTCGGAGTTAGGAGTTTAGAGTTCGGAGTTCGGAGAAAATTTTTTTATGCTTCTTGGCGTCCAGGGGCATGACGGTTTAGTTCGAAAATAGCATCCGTCTTCCAAGGAGCCTATTTTCATGCTTCGTGGTGCCATGCCCCAAAAGGCGGGGCATGGCGGTTTAATACGAAAACAGCAAAGGAGAAATACCATGATCTCAGTACTGGAAATGGAAAACAAAACCATAGAAATCAGGGCCGATGAGCAGATTCAGGAACAGCCGAAGATCCTCGAGGATTTTGTTCTTGAAGAACTGGCCGTAGACGGCATTTGCGGGATATATTAGTTCGAAAATAGGGTTCCAGGATTCCAGGATTCGAGGGTTCAGCCGCTCGACCCGCTCGGCTCTGCCGAGCTTCCGAAGAGGCCCCCTTTTGGGAGCCGATTCGTCGAGCTATAGAAAAGGTTCCCCTCCGGGGAATCGCAGGGTTTTAAATTCCACGCCTTTCACTTGAATCCTTGGCCCCTGGACCCCTTGAATCCTTTTTCATGTTTCGTGGTGCCCCCTGGGGCTTTGAGGATTTAATATGGAATCCAATCGGATTTATCATTTAGAGGTCGGGGTTCAGGTGCGCCGGGAAAAATTCGGCCTTCTTTTTTATAACTACCGGGGGCCCCGGCTTTATTTTCTGGCCAGCGGAGAGTTTCTCGACGAAGGTCTTTTTGAGGGGAGAACGCGGATCAATGACTGGGCGGAAGCGCTGCAGGCCGGAAGCACCCGGCCCCGGGAATGGATCGACCGGCAGCTAAGGCAACTGATACAACTTCTGGAAGAAAAAGGTCTCATTCATGGGGAATCGGTTTGTTGAGATGGGCCTTTCGGCCCCGGTAAACGTCACCTGGGAGGTGACTTATGCCTGTAATTTGAGTTGTCTGCACTGTCTTTCCGATTCCGGGCAAAAACAACCGGGCGAGCTTTCCACGGACCAGGGGTTCGGAATCATCGATCAGTTGGCCGGACTCAAGGTTTTTCAAGTGAATATCGGGGGCGGGGAACCATTCCTGCGCCCGGATTTTTTGGACTTAATGGATTATGCCCATCAAAAAGGGATAGTCACCTGCATCAGTACCAACGGCACCTTGATCGACGAAGAGACGGCCCGGAGATTGGATCATCGGCTGGTCTATATCCAGGTCAGTCTGGATGGGGCCACGGCCTCTTCCAATGATGCTGTTCGGGGTCCGGGGAGTTTCCAGCGGGTGCTCAAGGCCCTGGACTGTTTACGCCGACGAGACATCGAGGTCAGCATCAACACGGTCCTGACCCGATACAGTTTTCCGGAATTAGACAAGCTGGTCGGCCTGGCAGCCGCTTACGGGGCTAAGCTGCGGGTCTCGCGGTTCAGACCTTCCGGCCGAGGAAAACGGTTCTGGTCCGGGCTGAATGTCACCCCTGAGCAAATGGCCGATTTCTCTCTTTGGCTGGGCCGTCACCTGGCTGTTTCCACCGGAGATTCCTTTTTTTCGGTCACCTCTGAAGAACGGCGCTCTTTAGGATTAAACATGTGCGGGGCCGGCAAGCTCACCTGTTGTCTGTCTCCCGAGGGCCAGGTTTACCCCTGTGCCTTTTTACAGGAGCTGGAGTTTCTGGCCGGAAGGCTGCCGGAGGAAGACTTCGGTTTCATTTGGGAGACCTCTGCCGTGTTTCAGTCTTTTCGTGGACTGGAAATACAATCCTGTGAAAGCTGTTACCGCTTCGACCTGTGCCACGGAGGCTGTCCGGCCATTGCCTACCACACCCAAAGAAGGCTGGGATTGCCGGACCCCGGATGTCTGGTGAACTGTGTCCAGATCAAACCTCTGATGGCCGGGACAGGATGATGAGCGGCTCAGCTTTTCAAGGCACTTATTCCCTGAAGTCCGGGGTGCGACTCCAACCGGCGGCCGAAGGGGGAATGGTTATTCAGGAAAATCCGTTGAGGCTCATCAAAGTCAATGGCCCGGCCTTTGAGATGCTAAAGAAATTGGAGCAGGGTATCTTGCAGGATCAGAATCAAGACCTCGTTAATCGGCCGGCCGAAAGGGCTTTTCTGGATAGGCTCCATCAGGCCGGCCTTCTGGAATGGGCCCCCTCTCCAGCACCTTTTTATCCCTTCGTCACTATCATCATTCCGGTCTATAACCGGGCGGCCGAGATCGCGGCCTGCCTCGAATCGTTGTCCGCCCTCCGCTATCCCCGGTCCAAACTGGAAATCATCGTGGTGGATGACGCTTCAAAGGATGATAGCGCGGCGGTGGTTAAAGGCTTCGGGGTCCAGTTGATTACCCTTTCCCGTAATCAAGGGCCGGCAGCGGCCCGCAATGCCGGCACGGCCGCGGCCCGGGGAGAAATCATCGCCTTTATCGATAGCGATTGTCTGGCCGATCCGGGGTGGTTGGAGGATCTGGTCCCCTATTTTCAAGACCCTCGGCTGGTCCTGGTGGGCGGGCGGGTGGAGGGCTTTTTTCGGGAAAGCCGGATGGACCGTTATGAAGCAGTCTGCTCGGCTCTGGATATGGGACCCCGTCCGATCATGGGTCAAGGGGAGCACTCCCCTTTTTATGTCCCCACCTGTAACTTGCTCGTCCGCAAAGAGGCCCTTAATCGGCACGGCGGGCTGGATGCAGATCTGAGAGTGGGCGAGGACGTGGATTTATGCTGGAAACTGATGGCTGCAGGACATCATCTGACCTATGTTCCCAAAGGCGTTGTCCGGCATAAACACCGCAACCGTTTTATGGCCGGGTACCGGCGCCGGTTCGATTATGGTACCTCCGAGGCCCTCTTGTATGAACGGTACCCCAAGATTTCCAAGCGATTTCCCTGGCAGGCCGGCGGACTGGGCCTCTTTCTGGCGGTTCTGACGGCCCTTTGGACGCGCTCGGTTTACTGGCTGGTCCCAGCCATCGGAATCCTGGCAGCCGAGACTATTTACCGACGGATTCGTTTAGGCGGGAAAATGGATCAAATTCCGGGCTGGGGTCTGGTTTTTGAGGCCGTAGTCAGAGGCCATTTCCACTTGATTTTTTTTCTGACTTATCATCTGATCCGCTATTACCTGCTGCTTATCCTTGTTTTATTATGGGCCTTCAGCGATTGGGCGCTGATTGGGACGGCCTTGATAGTCTTCCCGACCCTGGTAGAATACCTGCGCAAGAAACCGAGGCTCGGGTTTCCGTTTTTTGCTTTCTTCTTTTTATCCGAGCAGGCTTTTTACCAGAGCGGCGTTTTTTGGGGATGTATCAAACAGAAAAGTTTTCGGCTCTACCGGATCGTTTTTGGCCGGGTAATCCTCTTTCGCCTTGAACCGCCGGATCCCTGGCAGAACCCTTTTACCGCTAAAGCCCGTTTTTCGAAAAACGGAAACAGGAATTGGAAAAGATGAACAGACAGCAACTGAAAGATCTATTGGAAAATATCCAGGGGGGGCGGGTAAGTGTCGATACCGGTCTGGAGCGTTTAAAAAAATTGCCTTTCGAAGATCTGGGTTATGCCAAGGTGGATCACCATCGCTGTCTGCGCAATGGTGTCCCGGAAGTCATCTATTGTCAAGGTAAAACCCTGGAGCAGATTCAGGGAATAGTGGAGAGGATGGCCAAACACCACGGCAACATCCTGGCCACCCGCGCCGACCGCCTGGTCCATGAGGCTATCTTGGAAATCACCACCGACTGTCAATTTCACCCCATGGGCCGCATTGTGGTCGTCAAGCCCAGGCCGGTTATAAAATCCGGCCGGATTGCCGTGGTTTGTGCCGGCACTTCCGATATTCCCGTAGCCGAAGAAGCGGCCATTACGGCCGAAACCCTCGGCAACCGGGTCGACCGCCTGTACGACGTGGGGGTGGCCGGCCTGCACCGCCTTCTGAATTCCTGCGAAGATTTATTCAAGGCCAAGGTGGCTATCGTCATCGCCGGGATGGAAGGGGCTTTGGCCAGCGTTGTCGGCGGGCTGGTTTCCTGTCCGGTGATCGGGGTTCCGACCAGCGTGGGTTACGGGGCCAGTTTTGGGGGGGTGGCCGCCCTGCTTTCCATGCTGAACAGTTGCGCCTCGGGGGTCTCTGTGGTGAATATCGACAACGGTTTCGGAGCAGGATATCAAGCCAGCCTCATTAATCAGCTCGCGGCCGGCCAAGAGCAAAAACCTCTTGAACCTCCTGTCGGCCATAACGATCTTTCCCGGTTAACAACCCTGGACCCGGATGGAAGCCTCCTGAACAGAAAGGAGAAAATGGAAAATGAAGATCGCTTATTTTGATTGTTTTTCCGGAGCCAGCGGCGATATGATTCTGGGGGCCCTCCTGGATGCGGGATTGCCCCTGGAGTATCTACAAAATGAACTGTCCAAGCTGTCGTTGTCCCACTACGACCTTAAGGTCGTGAAGGTCGTTAAAAAAGGGTTGTCCGGCAGCCAGGCCCTGGTGACTATCGACCAGGATCATCACCATCATCATCATCGACACCTGGAAGACATTCGGGCGATCATTGAAGAAAGCCGTCTGGATCAGGCTATTAAAGACGACAGTCTGAAGATCTTTAGCCGTCTGGCCGAGGCCGAGGCCAAAGTGCACCAGACGGAGGTGGCTTCCATCCATTTTCACGAGGTAGGCGCCATGGACGCCATCATTGATGTGGTCGGTGCGGCTATCGGTATACGGGGACTGGGGATCGAGAAGATCCATTGCTCGCCACTCCATGTGGGAACAGGAACCGTGGAATGCGCTCATGGCCTTCTGCCGGTGCCGGCCCCGGCCACGGCTGAGTTGATCATCGGGAAGCCGGTTTATGCTACCGGGGTTCAAGGGGAATTGCTTACCCCGACCGGGGCCGCAATTTTGACCACCCTGGCGACCGAATTCGGGCCCATGCCGGCCATGACCGTGGAAAAGGTCGGACAGGGCGCAGGAACCGCCGATCGCTCCCTGGCCAACCTGTTGCGTCTTTTTATCGGACAAACGGCCCAGGGGTTGACCCAATACGAAGTGGAACAAACGGCGGTTATTGAAACGACCATCGATGACATGAACCCGCAGTTCTATGATTTTTTGATTGAAAGGGTTTTACAACAGGGCGCCCTGGATATTTTTTTCACTTCGGTGCAGATGAAAAAAAACCGCACCGGGGTCCTGGTGACCATCCTCTGCCGTCTCGAACAACTGCCCGGTCTGGCCGATTTTATTTTTCGGGAGACCACGACCATCGGACTGCGCTGGCGTCTGGATCAGCGTCTGCGGCTCAACCGAAAGATCCAGGAGGTCAGCACCCGCTTCGGGCGGGTCCAGTGCAAAGTGGCCCGGTTCGATAACCGGGCCGTCAACATCGCCCCGGAGTATGAGGATTGTAAACGGATCGCCCGGGAACAGCATGTGCCAATAAAAAAGGTATGGGAAGAGGCGCAATGTAAGGCCTCGGAGATGGTTCAGCAGGAAGAGCTCTAAAAAAACAGAAGTCCCAACCAGTAACTACTCAGAAAGGAGAAGAACGTATGGACAAAATCTTAAGAATCATTATGGGACCGGATGGTGAACCCCAAACGACTGTTTCATCCCTGGGGGATTACGCCGGGGCAGGCGGACGGGCCATGACATCGGCTGTCATAGCCAAGGAGGTGCCGCCGCTCTGTCATCCTCTGGGCGCGGAAAACAAGCTGGTCATCGCCCCGGGCCTGTTGAGCGGAACGACGGCCGCCATGTCCGGCCGGTTGTCCGTCGGGTGCAAGAGCCCCCTGACCGGCGGGATCAAAGAAGCCAACGCCGGGGGACAGGGCGCACAGGTACTGGCCAGGCTGGGCTATGCGGCCATTGTGTTGGAGGGAAAACCGGCGGACGATACCCTGTATCACATCTATATCAACAAGGACGGTGTCCAAGTCAATGCGGACAACGGGCTGCGTTATCTCGGCAACTATGACCTGGTGGACCGGATGAAAGGGCAATATGGTGACAAGATTACCGTCATCTCCATCGGTCCGGCCGGTGAGCGGAAAATGAGTGCGGCCTCCGTGGCGGTCACCGATATGGAACTGAGACCTACCCGTCACGCCGGCCGCGGCGGCGTGGGTGCGGTCATGGGTTCCAAGGGCGTCAAGGCCATTGTGCTCGATGACAGCGGCCTGAATATGCGGCCGCCCAAAGATCCCGAAAAATTCAAAGAAGCCAACCAGGTTTTCGTGGCCGGTCTGAAGAAGCATCCGGTCACCGGAGAAGGCCTCCCGGCCTATGGTACCAATGTGCTGACCAACGTCCTCAATGAAGCCGGTGCCTATCCGACCAAAAACTTCATGTGGGGTCGCTTTGATAATTGTTCCATGATCAGCGGCGAGACTCTGGCCGCCCTGGAAGAACAACGGGGGGGCAAGGGAAGCGCCACCCACCCCTGCCATCGGGGCTGCATCATCCGCTGCTCCGGCACCTTCTATGACAAAGACGGGGCCTTTTTAACCAAGCAGCCCGAGTATGAAACGGTCTGGGCCCACGGGGGCAACTGCGGGATCAGCGATATCGATGTCATCGCCCGGTTGGACCGGATGGACGACGATTTCGGTCTGGACACCATCGAAATGGGCGCCACCATCGGAGTGGCCATGGAGGCCGGCCTGGTACCCTTTGGGGATGCCGCGGCCGCCATCCAGTTGCTCAATGAAGTGGGGCAGGGGACGCATCTGGGGAGGATCCTGGGCAACGGCGCGGCCGTTACCGGTAAAGTCTTCGGTGTTGAACGGGTGCCGGTTGTCAAGGGTCAGGCAATGCCGGCCTATGACCCCCGGGGGGTCCAAGGGATCGGGGTGACCTATGCCACCAGTCCCATGGGGGCTGACCATACGGCCGGATATGCCGTGGCCACCAATATCCTGGGGGTGGGGGGTACGGTTGACCCCCTCAAGCCTGAAGGGCAGATCGAACTTTCCCGGAATCTGCAAATTGCCACAGCGGCTGTCGATGCCACGGGGATGTGCCTTTTCATTGCCTTTGCCGTCCTGGATCAGCCGGAGACCTTTCAGGCCCTGATCGACATGATCAATGCCTTTTATGGGTTGAACCTGACGGCCAATGATGTCGGAGAATTGGGCAAGTCGATTCTGAAGGGCGAAAGAGAGTTCAACAAGAAGGCCGGGTTTACTTCCGAACACGACCGGCTACCCCGATTTTTCAAGACCGAGATGCTTCCGCCCCACAATGTGACTTTTCAGGTCAAAGACGAAGATCTGGATACTGTTTTCAACTGGTAGACCTTTTTCCTCCGGGTCCGTTTATCGGGGAGCCCCTTTGATCGGGGCTCTCCGGTTTTATAAAATGGGAGAAGGATTCGACCGGTTTCGGAGGGCCGGGGCCAGACCTGGCACCGGCCCTTAAAATTCTTGATTTCCGACCAGGATTAACCTATTATTATCAAATATCCATACCTCCTGTGGCACACCAGCGAAAAATAAAAATATCGAATAAGGAGATGAACCATGAAGGCCCCTGAGATGGCCGATATTCGCCTATTTATCAAAACCGGGCAGATGATCCCTTTCTTTCCTATCTTGCAGCAGGGGTTCGGTGTGTTTATCGAACAAAGCCAGACCATCCGGGATATTCTCTGTGAAGTTTACGGGCTCAGCCCCAGGCAGATAGGCAATAAGATCCAGACCCTTTTTCTAAATGGAAAGCCGGTGGACGAAATGGGAGCAGCCGTAGTCAAAAATGGGGATACCCTGGCCCTTTCCGCGGCCCTGCCGGGGCTGGTGGGAGCCACCATGCGCACGGGCGGCCTGCTGGCCTGTTTTCGTAACACCATTACCTATCAGGAAATCCCGGACCGGATCAGTCATCCGGGGGGCCTTCTGACCATTAAGTTGTTCAACCTGTTGATCAAAGACCTGGGTCCCTGTTTTTTAAACCGGGGGATACTGATCTCCCTCCAGCAGATGAAAGACCTTTTTAATCGGCTGGCGGAGGAGGGCTGGCAGAGCTGCACAGGGGCTGAGATGAATCAGCAGCCTTTGGATCCGCCAGAGTTATCTTTGCGGGACTGGTCCGAAGGTCAGGGACTGGTGCGGCTTCAGGTCCTGTTCGGGTAAGGCAAGAGCAGGGCATAGACCGGAAAAGGGAACATGGAATAGGGGAATCGTAATGTTTAAGGCAGCAACCATCCGATCCAACGAGTCACCTTCCCGGCACCTGGGCCATCGACTGGGCCAGACCCTGGAAAGGGAGCTGGGGCAAACCCCCAAGGCTTGTTGGTTATTCTCTGCGCCGTCTTCAGGGATTCCGGAATTGCTTAAGGGTATCGGGGAAAGCCTGGGCAGTCAGAATCTGGTGGGTTGTACCACTGACGGTGAGATCTCGGGAGACGGCTTGAGCACCAATTCGGTCGTCCTGGGGGGTATCGCCACCGATCAGATCGATTTTGAAATCGCCACGGTACAGGGGCTCGGTCAGGACAGCGAAGGGGCTGGCCGGCGGCTGGCCGGGGCCTTCTCCAAACCACCCCGGTATATACAGATTTTTTCAGACGGACTGACCGGAGACGGCTGCGCCATCTTAAAGGGTATCACCTCTGTCCTGGGCGGGCATATCCCCATCGCCGGAGGAACCGCCGGGGACAACGGCAAATTTCTGAAGACCCTGCAATTTGCCGGCGATCAGGTCTACACGGATACCCTTTGCGGCATCGCCTTTTATGGGGATTTCCGTCTTGGAACAGGGGTACGCAGCGGCTGGTCGCCGATCGGGCTGGCCAAACGGGTTACCCGTTCCCGGGGTAATGTGCTCTACGAATTGAATGGTGAACCGGCTTTGAACGTCTACGAACGCTTTCTGGGGCGTCATGCCGAAAAGCTGCCGGTCATTGGGGTAGAATATCCGCTCGGTCTTCTGGAACGGTGCGGGGAAGATGGCCAGGAGGACTACCATCTGATCCGGGCCACAATGGCCGTCAACCGGGAGGAGCGTTCCATTACTTTTGCCGGGGAGATCACCGAAGGGGCCCTGGTCCATCTGACCTGTGGTGATGTCTCCTCCATCCTGGAGGCCGCCGATCAGGCCACCGGTCTGGCCAAATCCGCCTTGAGCGGCCATTCCCCGTCTATAGCCTTCTGCTATTCCTGCATGGCCCGGAAGATCGTTCTGGGTCGCCGGACCGAAGAAGAAATCCAAAGAGTTCGGACTGAAATCGGTCTGTCGGTTCCCATCATCGGATTTTATACCTACGGTGAATACTGCCGGATCTCGGCCGGAGGGCCGAATTATTTCCATAACGAAACGATTACCTTGAGTCTTCTTGAAATTGGATGATGGAAAGGATCCAAAGCCTCGAACAACGGATCCAGGAGTTGGAAGAGCTTCTGGAGCAATCTGAGCGTAAGTCGGACATCCTGACCAACCTGCTCAAGGAAGCCACCGCTGAATTCAATCAAGTCCTGGAAAAGGTCAGTACTTCGGAAGCCAACTTCCGGGCCATTATAGAAAATGCCCCAGAGGCCATCTATATCCTGGATATGGAGAGCCACGGCATCTTGGACTGCAATCCTTTTACCCTGCGATGGTTGGGCTATTCCCGGGCCGAGCTCCTGACCATGGGGATCGAACATATTCTCGCCCCGGGTGCCGAAGGGGTCATCGAGAATATTCGCAAGGCAGTGGCCGAGGGCGTTGTTCACATTCAAGAAAGAAGCTTTCGCAAAAGGGACGGGGATCTGGTCGATGCCGAAGTCACCGGCATGGTTGTGGAGGTTCAGGAGAAAAAATGTTTTGTAGCCCTGGCCCGGGATATCACCGAACGTAAAAAAAACGAAGGGCTGCTGCGCTATAAGGAACTGTTTGATAACGTCATCGATCCGGTCTTTATCAGTCATTCCCAGGGAGCCTTTCTGGAGGTCAACGACGTGGCCTGCCTCCGGCTGCAATACACCCGCCAGCAGTTGCTTAACCTGACCTTTACCGACATTGTCCGGCCGACGCAATTAAAGGTTTTGCGGCGTATGGGCGAAAAAGTCCGCTCCGGAGAAACGGTTCAATTTGAACTCGAAACAATTACCCAATCCGGTGAGATCATCCCCTATGAATTTCATTCGCGGCT
This sequence comes from Deltaproteobacteria bacterium, assembly GCA_016219225.1. Lineage (NCBI taxonomy): Bacteria > Pseudomonadati > Myxococcota > Myxococcia > Deltaproteobacteria bacterium. Next base: position 20,138 of record JACRBX010000048.1, on the reverse strand, counting down.
TATCGATTTTCAACGCAAACCGGCGGTGCTGAGCGTTGCCCGGGATTTGAGCGCCCGGAAACGGATGGAAGAAAAACTGATTCGAAGCGAACGGTTGTCGGCCGTTGGGGAAATGGCCAGCGGCGTGGCCCACAATTTCAATAACCTTCTTCAAATGATCCTGGGGGGCGGCGAAGCGGCCCTGAACAAGCTGGCTTCCGGAGAAATCCGAAAAAGCCGCGAGGCCATTCTGACCATGATGGAAGCCTGCCATCGAGGAGCCGATATTGTCCGGCGGATCAAGGAATTTACCGCAGCCAAGACCGATAAAATCGAAGAGGCCAAGGTGTTCGATCTGGGTGACCTGGTATCCGAAGCCGTGCAGCTCACCTCTTCACTCTGGGCCAATCCGGCCAACCCGGGCAAATATCGTCTGAACTATATCCGGCCTTTGGGAGGCCGGGTCAGGGGTAATCCGTCCGAACTGTACGAAGTTCTGGTGAACCTTATCAAAAACGCCCTGGAGGCCATGCCGAAAGGGGGTGTCCTGACGATCTCTCCCGAGAACCGACCGGAACATGTTCTTTTGTCGATCAGCGATACGGGGGAAGGGATTTTAGAAGAAAACCGGCAACGTCTTTTCCAGCCCTTTTTTACAACCAAAGGGGAAAAGAGCAGCGGTCTGGGCCTTTCTTCCAGTTATGGCATCATTAAGAAACACCAGGGGGACATGGTTGTTAACAGCGGTCCGGGGAAAGGGGCCACTTTTACCATCATCCTGCCCCGGTCCCAGGCTCCGGCCATAGAAGAGAAGGAAAATATCCCCGGCGAACGAACCTCAAACGAAACAAAAATAAAATTTTTACTCATCGACGACGAAAAGAATATTCTCAAGATGATGGAGATGTTCTTTGAAGATTCCCCGGTCGATCTTACGACCGCCGGTACAGCCGAGAAAGGTCTGGCCTCTATTTATGGGGACCGTTATGATGTGATCCTGTGTGATTTTGGCATGGACGGGATGAATGGACTGGAACTCGGGCGGGCCGCCCTGGATTACGCCAGACAGACCGGACGTCCGAAAACCCCTTTTCTGCTCTATACCGGTGTGGATAAAAAGCTTGATCCGGCCGAACTGTCCCGTTGCGGGGTCGATCGGGTGGTGCGCAAACCCATTGCCTGCGCTGAACTCCTGCGTATCCTGTACAAGATTCAAACCGGCTATGGTCACCTGCCTCACCTCAGCAGCGAGCATTAGAAGGGCTGGATGCTGGATGCGGGATGCTGGATAAAATCTCTACCCCAATATCAAGCAACCAGCATCTGTTGATGGGTTCCTTCCTTTTCCTGCTTTCGCAGGACCTTGAGGATGTCCGGTCCGGACTTAAAATAAAGAAAACCATGATTGGTGGATAAGCCTCCCACGTAGGGATAGTCATCCAGGAGATAAAGGGCTTCCAGCCGGCTCAACCGCTGATAGAGACGATTGACCGCGGCCATGGACATACGGATATCTGATTTCCAGACCGGCTCCGGGGTCATCAGGGAATTGCCTTCGTATCGGAGAGCGGTTACCCCGAACCGCCGGGGGTCTTCGTACATCCTGGAGCCGGGAAGCACCAGCAGAAGACCCATAACATAATAAGAAATACAGGCGATGTTTTCCTCCAAAAACCGAACGGTCTTTTCTCCGTCTGCTTCCGTTTCTCCGGGGAATCCAAAAAAGCCCATGGCCTGGGTGGCCACCCCGGCCTGGTATAAATTTTTCAAGACCTGCCGGGTGGTAGGCACCCGATTGCCTTTATCCATGGCTTCCAGGACCTTCTGGCAGCCGCTTTCAAACCCGATGGCCACAGCGTTTAACCCGGCCCTGGCCATCAGTCGGCAGACATCCCTGGTATAGGCCTTCTCCGCCCGTAAATCCGTATTCCAGACAAACTTCCGGCCGGAGGATTCGACCGCCTGACTGAACCGCTTCAGATATTTCGGATCGATCACGTCGTTACTGAAATTAAAATGGTTCGAGCCGTATCGGTCCGCCAAGGCCGATAGTTCTTCGATGGCTTTATCTACGGGAACCACCTGATAGCGGCGAACTTGCCGGTCCCCGTAGCGGTTCTGGCAAAAGACACATTTCCCCCAATAACAACCCCGGCTGATGCAGTAGGGGATAACAGGCTGGGGACTCAAATAGGCGGCCAGGTCGAGATCGGAAAAATCAGGGGGAGGCTGGTGAGCGATATCCGTATATTCAAAAGCGGCCGACCGATGGATCCTCCCCGTTGACCGCTGGCGATAGACTAAATTTGGGACCGCCTCCAGCCCCTGGCCGTTGCTAATTTTTCCCAGCAGCCGGGCAAAGGGTTTTTCTCCTTCCCCGATAACGATGGAATCGGTGCACTGAAAAAATTCTTCCAGCCGGGCACCTTCCAGGAGCATGACCCATTGGGAAAGATAGGCGCCTCCCATGGTCACCTGGATCTGGGGGAAGTGCCTCTTGATCAGGCGGCCCAGGACCAGGGCCTGGACCGACTGGTTGGCAAAGACCATGGAGATGCCTACCAGGGCCGGCGGATGGGCGGCTAACAGGGGGAAGAGGACCTCTTCGTAGTAATGCACATAAGGGTTGACCCTGGCCTGGCAATGTTCCAGGATAGCCGGCCAGGTCTTGAGACTGCCGGCCGTGGGATACTCGGCGGCAGTCAGAACGGTGGGAAAATGGACGGCGCTGAGCAGACCGAAAAAGGCATTCAAGGCCAGCCGGGCCTTCTGATATTCCCGATAGTCATAAAACCGGTCGGGGTCCCGGAAAATTTCCAGGTTGGTGGAGAACCATTGAGGCGGTCGTCCGGCCGCCAGGGCGGCCAATAAAAAGCGGTAATGCTGCTGTGCCGAGGCATCCAAGGCTTTTTGGGCCTTGAGCCCTCCAAGCATGGATCGGGCCTGGTCGAGAAGGGGGGCGATCCGGTCTGGCCGGGTTAAATGATCCAGGGCTTCGATCCCCAGATCTTTGACTTTCACGCAAAATCCCTGGTGAGCGGCGTAGGATTTCAAATAGCCCAGGGCCGGATAAGGGCCGGTCAAATCTCCCGGGGGAGGTTGCAGTAAAAGGGCCTGGAAGGAAGTGCTTGAATTTTCCATATTTTCTCTTGAACCCTTATAAAACAGGCGAATATCGAATATCGAATAACGAATGATGAATGTCGAAGGAAGTCAAAATCAAATCCGTATATCTTAGATCTTAACTCTTCAATCGAAAACTCCTTTGAACTCCGAACTCCACAATCCAAGGCAGGTTCATTTCAGCCGGCCTTGATGCGAAATGCGTAGGCCGCCTTGAGGAGTTCCTCCAGGGTATTTTCCAGATCCGTAACCTGCCGATAGAAAAGGTACCGGCCGGCTGGCAGGTGATCTGTAATGGTCCTGGCCTGCTGGGTGCACTGCAAAACGGTTTGGAAGCCTTTTACCGTCTTGAGATACATCTTATCCGCCACCGGCAGGAAGCGGTCTATGATCCGCTGCATCCGGTAGGCTAATTCTGCTGGGAGTTCTGGTTGATCCAGAATCGCCAGACAGGCCCCGTGAAACTCCGCCGCCGCGGTTTTGATATCCATGGATCTTCCTCCGTTACCTGGTCGGTTCCGGCGTCTTTTTCAAAAGTCCGGCCAAAGGCGATTTTTCCAGGACCGTCCGATCTACTACCCGGTAGGCCGGATGATTGAGCCGGCGGTAGTCCGGCGAATGACCGAAGATCGGGACCTGCCCCAGACGTCGGGTTAAATCATGGACCTCGAGCAGGAATCGATCGACCATTTCTCCGGGAAAGGCGAAGGACTGCCTTCCGATCCTCAATTCATTGGCCTGATTGAGGTCCTTAAAAAAAGCCAGCGTTTCCCTGAAACGGGTCTCACTCCCTCGGGCGGTTTCCGCGGATTCAAAACAGACCTGGGCCAATTGGTCGATACGCTTGTCTATTTCGTGATTAAAAAGGCCTCTAAAAGCGCGCAGGTTCACCCGCAGTACCCGGCCTTCGGCCGAGATGTCTTCCAAGGCCGGTTCCTGGGCGCCTTCTTCCGGCTCGTCTTCCATCGTTTCCCGGACCAGACGCTGCCGGAACCGTTTGGGATAATCCAGGCTGTGGCCCACGCCGAATTCCCCCTGATGCAGGCACTTGTATATATCCATCGGGCTGTGGGCCTTGGGGATCAGGGAAGGAGAACCGGTGTGCTGCAAGGAATGGTGCTGGACCTCGTGCAGCATATACTGGCCGATCACGACGTGACGCACCCGGCTGCGTTCGAGGTCTCTATTGATATTTACGATTTTTTTATCCGGACCATCCATAGTCTATCAGCCCCAGGCCAAAATAAATTGTTCCAGTTCCTCCAGGGCCTGGGGATTTTCTCCCTGGAAGGGGTCATCCAGACGGATCCCCAGTTTGTTCATCGCGGTGGTAAGGTTGCGGAAAGGGTGGTTTATCCCGGCCCGACGATGATGGGCCCGGACCTGGATGCTTTCCCAGTTCTCCACCTGGACGTCCACGTTTTGATGAAAAGCTTTTTGTATGATCAGGCCCCGCAGCCTGGCCCGGGTGTCCGCAGGAGGATTGCGCCGGGCCTGTCGGATGCGCTCCTCGTCCACAAGCCGGTCTACCAGCCCCAGGGCCTGACAACGTTCAAAGAGCCCGGAGGCAGGGTCCAGGTCGTGGTATATCAGATCCAGGAGTTTCAATTGCCGATCATCGGCACCCTTGGACCGGGAGCGGCTGAGGAGCCAGAGTTTAAGTACCCAGTCGATTTTTCTTTTCAATTCTCCCGGGTCGTTGATAAGAAGCATCTCGGACTGAGAGATTTCCAAAAATTTAAGGGCCTTCAAAACATATTCCCAGAGGCCCAGCCAGCGGATCTCTTCGGGGTCGGTGCCCGGACGGGCACAGAATCGAAGGGCTTTTTCCAAATACAGGGATTGGACCTCTAAAGCCGTGTACTGCAAGGTCCGCCCTTGACGCCGGATGGCCACCGGGGCCTTCAAAGAACGGGAGATCGCTTTGATGGCCTGGGCCGGTGCGCCCAGGGCCAAGACCTCGCCCAGGGCCTCTTCTTCCAACAGCCGCAATATCAGGGCCGTGGTTCCTATTTTGAGGGCCAGGGCCGGTTGGGACATGTTGCTGTCGCCCACGATGATATGCAGGCGCTGGTTTTCTCCGGGCCGGGCTATTTCGCGTTTACGGATGTTGATGATGCCCCGGGTCTCGGAGGTCCGGTCGGAAAAGGTTGCGTCGAAAAAATCGGCCCGCTGGCTGATTTGGAAGGCCGGAAGGCTGCAGAGCGGGGAAGTCATGATCTTGCCCGTACCGGTATAGATCTGGCGGGTAACCAGGAAAGGGACGAGACGATCGAGATGCTTCATGGCCAGGGAAGTGACCAGGTAATTCTCATGGCCGCCATAGGTGTGGCCATAAGAATCGCAATTGTTCTTGTATACATGGAGGCGGTTGTGGGGTTGTTGGGAGCGCACCTTCTCCACCAGTGCCTGGATAAGGACGTCCCCGGCCTTTTCATGAGCCACCAGGTCTTTTACCGTGCGGCACTCCGGGGTAGCGTATTCCGGGTGCCCGCCCCGATCCAGGTACAATCGGCCACCGTTGCCCAAAAATTCTCCGGCCCGAGGGTATTGGCACCCCTGAAGGCCTTCGATCAGGCCGGCGGCCAATTCCCCTTGATCCTCGGGCCAACCCCTGTTGGATAGCGGGACCTGGGGCGTTGCCGTCTGGTTATGGTCAAAAGGGGCATATTCGTTTTCGGTTCCGAAGATCCTGTGACGCAACCTATTCCCCTTCGACCTGTTTGAAACGATCTAAGAAATCTTCACCGGCCTCCTGGAGGACACTTTCGATATAATCATCCAATTCTTTGAGCTTTCTCTGTTTTTCCTGAGAAAGGGGCTCCTGCCGGGATTCCGGTGGGGTCTTTTTAAATGGCGATTTTTTCCGCGTTTTCTGGATCTGCGAACTGTCAGGCATGGTCCCTCCACTGATGAAGACCTGGCGAGGCGCCGCTTTTCCTTAGCGGGCCCCCGGGTATTTTATTGCGAAAATAGCTCAAAGCTGAAAGCTCAAAGTAAGTAAAAAAACCCTTAAAATCGATGTCTGGCGAAAGAAATTTTCATGCTTCGTGGTGCCTCTGGAGGCATGAGAGTTTAGAACGAAAAAACGAATATTAAAAATCGAACATCGAATTTCAAATCATGAAGTGGGTTGTATTTTCCTTCCTTCGACATTTATTATTCAGTATTCGATATTCGACATTCGCTTTTTTCTATAATCTCTCTTTAACCAGGCTCCCTACTACGCTCGGATCGGCCAGGGTCGAGACGTCGCCCAGCTCCTCCACGTCGCCCTGGGCGATCTTGCGCAGGATCCGGCGCATGATCTTTCCCGAACGGGTTTTGGGTAACCCCGAAGTAAACTGCAGTTTGTCCGGTGAGGCAATGGGTCCGATCACCTTGCGGACATGGGCCACCAGGGTCTTCTTCAATTCATCCGTAGGGACAAAGCCCTCTTTCAAGGTTACAAAGACATAAATGCCCTCACCCTTGATCTCGTGGGGAAAGCCGACCACGGCCGATTCGGCCACCGACTGGTGACTGACCAGGGCCGACTCGACTTCCGCCGTTCCCAGACGGTGTCCGGAAATGTTGATGACGTCGTCGATCCGGCCCAGGAGCCAGTAGTCACCGTCCTGGTCCACCCTGGCCCCGTCACCGGTCATATACATCCCGGGGAACCGGGAAAAGTAGACTTCCTTGATCCGCTTGTTTTCCGGATCGCCGTAAGTGCCCCGCAGCATACCGGGCCAGGGCTTTTCGATAATCAGATATCCCCCCTCATTGGCCTTGGCCGCCGAGCCGTCTTCTTTGATCACCTTGGGGAATATGCCAGGAAAAGGCCCGGCGGCCGAACCGGGTTTGAGGGTCATGGCCCCGGGCAGGGGGGTGATCAGTATCCCGCCGGTCTCGGTCTGCCACCAGGTGTCTACGATGGGCAGCTTCTCCTTCCCGACATATTTGTAATACCACATCCAGGCCTCGGGGTTGATGGGCTCACCTACCGTACCCAGCAATCGCAGCGAAGACAGATCATGCCTGGTGACCCAGTCCGTCCCCTCCCGCATCAGGGCCCGGATGGCTGTGGGGGCCGTATAGATGATGTTGACCTGGTGTTTGTCTACAATATCCCAGAACCGGCCGGCATTGGGATAAGTCGGGATGCCTTCGTACATCAGACTGGTGGCCCCGGCCGATAAGGGCCCGTAGACGATGTAGCTGTGCCCGGTCACCCAGCCGATATCGGCCGTACAGAAATGGGTCAGCTCCTCGTGATAGTCGAAGATCCACTTAAAGGTCAGGTTGGTATAGAGCAGATAGCCGCCGGTGGTGTGCAGCACCCCTTTGGGTTTGCCGGTGGAGCCGGAGGTATAGAGAATGAACAGGGGGTCCTCGGCGTCCATCACCTCCGGTTCGCAGTAATTGCCGATATCCGGGGCCTTCATCTGTTCGTGCCACCAAAGATCCCGGCCGGTCTGCATTTCGGTCTTCCCGGCCCGGTTGACCACGATGACCTTCCCGACGAAAGGGCACTCCTTGAGGGCCTCGTCGGCGTTGGTTTTCAAGGGCACCAGTTTGTTTCCCCGCAGGCCGTTGTCGGCGGTGATCACCAGGGTCGACTGGCAGTCCTGGATCCGGTCCCTGAGGGAAGAAGGGCTGAAGCCTCCGAAGACGATACTGTGGATGGCCCCGATCCGGGCGCAGGCCAGCATGGCGATCGGCAGTTCCGGGATCATGGGCAGGTAAATGGTCACCCGGTCGCCTTTGGTGATCCCGTTTTTCTTCAGCACGTTGGCGAAGCGGTTCACCTCGGTATAGAGCTGCTGGTAGGTATAGGTCTTGTAGTCCCCCAGGTCCCCTTCCCAGATGAGGGCCGCCTTGTTGCGCAGCGGGGAACCCAGGTGCCGGTCCAGGCAGTTGTAGGAGGCGTTTAATTTGCCGCCCACAAAAAACTGGACAGAGGGTTTATAAAAATCCCAGTCCCAGACCTTGTCCCACTTTCTGTACCAGGTCAGGTGCTCCCCGGCCATCCTGGCCCAGAATTCCTCGGTATTCTCCGCCGACCAGTTATAGATTTTTTGGTATTCCTCGATGCTTTTGATGTGGGCCCTGGCGCTGAATTCCTTCGGCGGCGGAAAGGTCCGTTCCTCTGACATCAATACCTGTATGCCTTGGGACATGAATGAATCTCCTTACTTGGGTTGAGCGATAAAAACATTATTCCAGATCAGATCCCGGTGCTCTCCAATCGGGAAATCAGTTCGACGGAATTCCGGGCCTCGGTAAAAAGGCTTTCAAACTGATCCCGGGTTCCCTGAAGTGGATTGAGCAGGGGGATCATTCGATGGACATTCCCGTGATTGAACCCCACGACCTCCCAGTTGAGCCAGAGGATCTCGGCAGCAAATTTTTGGATGCAGCGGCTGCGGAACCAGGCCCGGGTATCCTCCGGGGCCTCGTAAACGAATGGCCGGATTTCCTCATCGGCAATCAGCCGGTCGGTCATTCCGTCGGCCTGCAGGTGATAAAAAAGCCCCTCGCCATCATCCAACCCGTGATAGTGCAGATCGAGTACCCGTAGCCAGGGATGGTCCCAGCCGCAATTCCTGGAATGCCGGTAGCGGTTGAGGAGCCAAAGCTTGAGGACCCAATCCAGTTTCCGGATCAGATCGCCGGGATCATCTTCGATATCCAGGTCGGTTGAAAGTTTCAATCCCTCCAGGCCGTCCAAAACCTTAGCCCAGCGTTCCACGATCAAACCATAGTCAGGCAATTGGGCCGCCGCATCCGAATATTGGTAGGCTTCGGCCCTTTCCAGGAGGCGACGCTGGATTTGCAGGGCGGTCATCCTTGGTCCCTGGCTCATTTCGAGGGGATGGTCAAAGGCCGTCGACACCTGTCGAATGGCCTTCAGGGGGTTTTGGAGGGTCAGATCTTCCCGGATAAAATGATCTTCCATCATTTTGAGGACAATCTGGGTGGTGCCCAGTTTCAGAAAAGCGGCTGTCTCGCACAGATTGGCGTCACCCATGATCAAATGGAGACGACGGAAGCGGCCGGCATCGGCGTGGTGTTCGGCTCGGGTGTTGATGATCGGCCGGGCATACATGGTTTCCAGGCCGAAGAGGTTTTCCATAAAATCGGCCCGTTGCGATACCTGATACAGGACCCCGGGCCTGGCCGATTCTTCGCTGCCGACTTTGCCCGCTCCGGCCATGACCTGCCGGGTGACCAGAAAGGGGATCAACACCCTGGCGGCCCAATGGGGGTTTTCGACCAGCCAGGCCTGGTGGTCGGTGGCATCCATCAGATAGTTCTCATGGCAGCCATAACTGTGTCCCTGATGATCGCTGTTGTTTTTAAAAAGCCGGAGGCGGAGTTCGGGATAGACGGCTTTCATGGCCTCCAGGGCCTGGGCCAGGATAACCTCACCGGCCTTGTCGCAAGCCAGGGCCTGGCGGGCGCTTAAACACTCCGGGGTGCTGTACTCCGGGTGGCCGTGATCGGTATATAACCGGGCGCCGTTGGGCAGAGGGGCATTGATCCGGCGGTTGTCTTCCTCTCCGACGATCTGTTGGAAGGCGCTTTTCCGGAATAAGGTCCCCCGGATATCCTGATAAGGTGTCTCGTGGGCGTAATCCCAGAGCAGACCTTGACCGGGTTTCCTTAATCCGATTTTCCGGGCATAGGTGTTAATGAGCAGACAGGAGACCTCAAAGGCCGAGAGATTGGAGCCCCCTTTAAATTGCATGGCATATTCCTGTTCGAGGCCGATGATTTTAGGAATACTCATAGCTGCACTTCTCCCTCAGATCAGGATCACTTCAATTGGTCCGGGATGTTCACCTGGCTTGCCCCAGGCCGGCTTCCGTCCTGCGCGGCCCTGGGAACCTGCAGGGATCGAACGCGGATGACCCGTTCCCCGCCCCGACCGATGATCCGGTGCCATTCGGCCGCATTGGAACTGCTGGGCAAATCTTCATTCTCGTCAAACTCGGCCCGTATGGCCCGAAGGATATGTTCGATCCGGATCCCCTTGTGTCCGCATTGGACCAGGTCCTTGACCGCCATGAATTTGGCCCGCCGGGTAATATTGGCAATGATCGCACCGCTGCACAGATCCTGGGAGTAAAGGATCTTGCGACTGCCGTCGGCAAAGGAGATCTCCAACAGTTCATTTTCGGGCTTCAGGCTATACATCTCCTCCACGGCCCGGGCGATCATGCCTTGCACGGCTACTTCCGGACCGCCACAGGATTCGAGAAGAACGGAATCGATGGGCAGGTCCGGCGTTAAGTATTTGGTGAAAATATCGACGGCCGCCTGCCGGTCGGGACGGGGGATGCGTATCTTCCGATCCAGCCTGCCTGGGCGTAACAGGGCCGGGTCGATCAGATCCTCCCGATTGGTGGCGCCGATGACCACGACGTGTTCCAGGGTTTGCAGCCCATCCAGTTCAGCCAGCAACTGGGGTACAATGGTGGCTTCCATATCCGAAGAGATCCCCGAACCACGGACCCGGAACATGGCATCCATCTCGTCGAAGAAGATCACCACCGGCGTACGATAGGTAGCCTGATGGCGGGCCCGGGCGAACAGGTCGCGGATGGCCTGCTCCGTCGCGCCCACGTACTTGTTGAGCAGTTCCGGCCCCTTGATATTTAAAAAATAGCTTTCTCCCTTTTCCCCGGTCCTTTCGCAGATGCTGCGGGCCAGGCTGTTGGCCACGGCCTTGGCGATCAGGGTCTTGCCGCAACCCGGTGGCCCGAAAAGGAGGATCCCCTTGGGCGGAACCAACTGATGTTCCCGAAAGGTCTCCGGGAAAAGATGGGGCAGTTCAATAGCATCCCGGATCTGCTGGACCTCCCCGGAGAGGCCTCCAATTTCGGCAAAGCTGATATCGGGCACCTTTTCCAGGGCCAGACGGTCCACCTGGCCTTTAGGCAACAGGCTGTAAACGAACAGCGCGTCCGGGTCATATTCCACGTTGTCACCCACCACCAGGTTGACTTTCATCATAGGCTGGGCCCGCTTGACCAGGATGGTTTCATCCCCGACCGTGCGGATGAGTAGTTTTTCATCATTAAGCACCAGGTCGACGGTGGCCAGGTTGCCGCAGATCAGGTCAAAACCCCGGGCTTCGATCACCTGCAGGTCGTTGTTGAGCAACAACAGTTCTCCCGGCTGGAAATTACCAGGGGTGCGGTCCCGATCCTGGCGACGCTGTCGCAGGGCATGAAAGGTCGCCCCCTTGGGCCCTGGCGTCTCAAAGGCCTCGGGCGTTACCACCCTGGCTTCGTAAAGACGGCCGTGATGGCGGATAATGACCGTCCGTCCTTCAGGGGTTTCCCGACCGTTGTCTACGAAGAAACCGAAGGGTAAAGCCCGCTCATCTTCGTCCGCGGGCAGCCCTCTGATTTTACGCAATTGATCCCTGGAGGCATGGAGCGCCTCGGTGAGCATCAGGCGTTTCCGTTCGGATTCGTCCAAATGCTGCCGCAGCAGGTCATCGGAGGCTTGATCCGGCCCGGAGGGACCCTTCTCCGGATTGAGGGGACCTGCTCCACCTACCGATTCGGCTTCGGCAACAATGGCCTTAATCTTTTTCTTCTGGTCAGCCGTGATCGGCCGACGGATCTCAGTCGGTTTCTTTCTCTGGTTACTGCTCACAGGATTTCCCCGATTTTTTCAAAGTTATTTCCTTTTGCCCTTATGGGCGTAGCGCTGCTTGGTCAGCCGGTCGAATTCCATTCGATGCACCAGCCAGTCGATGGCCCGCTGGCGATCCCAGCCCTGCTGTTGACAGACGAAATCGATCACGCCACCCTTTACCTCGCTGCAGGTCTTACAAAAAAAGCTGTTTTGGGCCACATTGAAAAACAGGGTAGGTTCTTCATTCTCGAGATGGCTTTCGGAACGAAAACACCGGCCCAGGTTGCCCCGGACCGGCAGGCCGAGTTCCACGGCCACCGGCACAATAGGGTTGGATTGTTCCAGTCGGAGAAGCTCCGCTTCTTCCATCGGAGTGGTCATCAGTCAGGTCTCCTTAACCAAGCCCGAGCAGACGGGCGGCATTCTGTCCCAAAACCTTATGTTTTTCCTTGGCCGTTAAATAGCTGTTTACCCTGATCCTCTGGATAATGGAGGCCCAACTGACCCCGGCCATCAGGGGTAAGGGATAATCGGTTCCAAAGAGGACCCGATTGAACCCGATCGTTTTACGAATTTCCTGGATCACCACCTCCCGATCCAGGAGCCAATCCACGGCCGCCAGATCCACATAGAGGTTTGGATATTTTTGGCCCAACTGCAGGGTATCGAAGAGCCAGATTCCCGGGACTTCGGTGCTGTATGAACCAAAATGGGCCAGGACGACCGGCACATCGGGGTATCGGGCCAGCCACTGGCTCCATAGGGCCGGATGGGAATTCTGGCTCAGTTCGATAATTTCAAATGGCCCCGGACCGCATCCGGAATGAGACAGGATCACGGCCCCGGTCTGGCGGCAGAACTCGAAGACCATTCCCAGATGTTCATTTTCAGCCGGATTAAAAAATTGGGAATGGGGCAGGAATTTGATTCCCCTCAATTGGAATCGCTGCAGTTCGTCCAGTTTCTCCCGCACATAAGCCCCGTCTTTGGAGAGATTTACGGAACCAAAGCCGATCAACCGGTCGGGATAATCTGCGACCCAGTCGGCCACGTCCTGATTGGTAACATGGCTGGGGGAGTACAAACTGGCCCGGATATGTCGGAGCAGCGATTGGAAACTCAGGCCCCGGGAGGCCGGGGCCTTGGAAAAGGCCTGATATAATTGCTGGCGCACTTCGGGCCGTTCCACGTCTTCCGGGTCCGTATCGGTGGCCAGAATAACGCCATGGGTGACGCCGGCCTCACGCATATCCGTAAAAAACTTGAGATCCGGTATCTTGGGATGGATGTGGAAATCCACGACCGGGAAAAAGGGGCGGTTGGACCAGGAGGCGTTCAGGGGTTCCCTCTGTTCCACTTCGATGGGTGTTAAGGCGCCTTGATGCCGGACCAAACGGTAGCCGGTTTCCTGAGGGATATGGTGCAGAGCCCGGAGCCCTAAAATAATTCTGTTCTTAAGGCGCCAATCCGAAGCCTTCTCCAGGTGAGGCCGCAGCTTTTCGATGATCTCCTGACGGTCCTTTTGATCCTTGATATGAAACATTTCCCGGACCACACGCCAGCGTATCCCGGGGGGGTCCGTGAGCAGGGCTTCGACGATGGCCGCCTTTTCCGCCAGGGGGGGAAACCCGATATAGACTTCTTTACGTTCCATGGGCTGGTTACTCGTTACTCGTTGCTGGTTGCTGGTTACTGGTTACTGGTTTTAACGGGCAACCAGTAACCAGATGGAAAAAATTTCCGGATTCTCGCCTCTCTCTGGAAAGGGCAAGAATCCGGACCTGTACCGCACTTTTTAAAAGGGGAGCTTGCCGGCGGCCAACAACCAGAAGGCCGGGATCCAAAGTCCCACCGGAACCCATATAATAAGTGACCAGGCGACTACGCCGGCGCCTATTTTGCCGTAAAAGGCCAGCCAGACTTCGAAGGTTAATACGGCATATCCGAGACAGGTCATGGCCAGGTAGGAACTCTGGCCGACTAATTGTTTGCCGTCGGCCATTACCGGCCCGCCGGTGAGGAAAAGAAACATATAAATGGTGGAAATAAACGCCACCGTCAGGCTGACATTGCCGACGGAACGGAGATCAGTCAGTCCGGCCAGCAAGGCATAGGCCACACAGCAGTACAGGATCCCGTGGGCGAAAAGCAACCCGGCGGTAAAGGCGTCTTTAAAAACCGCCGCCTGAAGAATCGCACCCAACACCACGACGATGCCGACAAAACCGGTGGCGGCACCAGTACCTTTGGCCTCCCCTTTACCAAGATTCAATAAAGCGACCGGGAGCCACATAACGGCAATGGCAATCAATAAGGCCGTAGTCATACCCATTCCTCCTTTTTTTCTGACGTTGTTTTTGTCATAGGCATTCATTCATTCCGAAAAACAGCGGCCTTCATCTGGTCAATTTTGATTGAAAGCCGCATCCCCAGCTTCCATTTCATGGTCTTACCAACCCCCTTTATTATTGAATTTGAAGACAGAGGCCTTACCCACCAATTCGGGACATCCCGCGACTGCAGCTCTGCGACCTTGGTTCTGTGGATCCGGAATTTTCGAATTTTGTCAATACGGCCTGGTGAATAAGACGAATCAGATCCTCTTGGGAACAGTTGCTCCGAAGCCTGCCTTTGACGTCGATTTCCTGATCAGAAAGCAGGCAGGGCCGCAGCTTGCCGTCAGGCGTCAACCGCAGTCGGTTGCAGGTTTGACAAAAGCAATGGCTGAGGGCCCCGATCAAACCGATCTTCCCGGACGAATTCAGACAAAAGCATTGAGCCGGTCCGTCAGACTCCGAAGGGGTCAGCCGCTCTAAGGCTCCCATCTTCATCAGACGGCTGCGCATTTCATCGATCGAAACAAACCTGGACGGATGCCAGCCGTTCCTGGGGCCGATCGGCATATATTCTATAAAACGGACGATATAAGGGCTTTCCATGGCCCAGCGGGCAAACAGTTCCAACTCGTCGTCATTCACCCCCCGGATGACGACCATGTTAATCTTGATCGGATCAAACCCCAGGGCCAGGGCCTGTTCAAGACCGCGTCTGACCCGATGAAAATTATTTTGCCCTGTAATCTTATAGAATTTTAAGGGATGCAAGGTGTCCAGGCTGACATTGATGCGCCGGAGACCGGCTGTGATTAAAGAAGAAGCCTGGTCTTCCAGCAATACACCGTTCGTCGTCAGGGTCACCTCTTCAATCCCGTCCACAGAGTTCAGGCTGCCGATGAGGTTGCTGATGTCCCGTCTGACCAACGGTTCGCCACCGGTCAGACGGATTTTGTGAAACCCGGCTTTGGCCGCCGCTCTGACTATGAACAGGATTTCTTCATAGGAGAGGATATCGGTATGTTGGAAAATCGGGACCTCCTCCGGCTGGCAATAAAAGCACCGCAGATTACACCGGTCGGTGATAGAAATCCTCAGATAATCAACCTTACGGAAAGAGTGGTTCCCCATTAGGTTCAACGTCCGTCCCATTTTTGAACTCCTATCCTTTCCGTGTGCCGGAGGATGACTTCTTTAACACGAGAATAGATTCCAATTTCGGATTTCGGATTTCGGAATTTAAAAGAAACTCTCCTTCAACATTCATGATTCGCTATTCGCTTTTTCATGCTTCGTGGTGCCCCCTGGGGCATGAGGGGTTAGAACGAAAATAGCTCAAAGCGAAAACCCGAAACCTGCAACTTGCATCTTGTATCTTGAAACTTGAAACTTGAAACTTAAAACTTTTTGGTAATCTGACTATTTCCCAAAGGACGCTTTGCAAAATTCACACCATTTATTTGATTCGGGTCCCTTTCAGCCTTTTGGGGAAATTTTGAAATGAATAGTAGAAGTTAGCCCAAATCAGACCGAGAAGCCTGAAATCTCTTTTGGACGGGCCAGGTCCTTCACAGGCCCTTAAAACCCATTTTGGCCCCAATAGACCCCAACCCGATTTTTTTATTTACCTATCAAACAATTACAAAAACTCCAGGGCCTGAAATTGGGGTTTTTTTCCCCCTGCAACCAAAAGGGGGAACAATCCCTCCGATGGTTAAATAGACTGTATTTTCAATAAGTAATAAAATTGAGTCGATCGGGGGCCTGGTTTTTTTTCGATGGCACAAACCTTGCTCTATGTGCAGGCATCACTGACAGATGGATTATTCGACACTGGATCTGTCAGAATGAGGCCCCTTTACCAGGGCATCCTCCATTTTTAGCCGGGATGATCATGCTTGAAACCATATCCTTAAGACGTATATCCGGATCCCGCAAGGATTACGATCAGGTCATAGCCGCCTGTTGTCAGGAATGCACCGTTGGGTGCGGTCTAATGGCTTATGTTAAAGATGAGCGCATTGTCGATATCCAGGGCAATGTCGACCATCCTGTCAACAGGGGCCGTTTATGTGCCAAAGGCCTGGCCTTTGTTCAAGGACTTACCTCATCGGATCGGATAACCCTGCCCGGTACGCGTAATAGACTGAATGCCCCTTTTGAGGCCTTTGACAACTGGGAAAAGGGGATCGATTTATTAGCGGAACGCCTGCGCCGGGTCAAAGAACAACACGGAGCCGAATCTTTGCTCATCGGCTGCGATCCGGAGGCCGGTCTCGATTTTTACCTGGGGGCCAAGCGTTTTGCCCGCCTCTGGGGAACCCCCCATGTTTACCATCCCTGGCAGGAAGCTGCCGAGGCCGCTTTTCCTGCTGAACAGCGGCATCCAACCCGTGGGAGCGCCCGTTGGTCTCAAAGTCGCTGTTTGATGTTGATTGAAGCCGATTTGGCCGCCACCCATCCGGTGGCCTTTGAACGGGTGCTGGAGGCCCAGCGAGGCGGTACAAAGATCATCGCCGTCGATTCGCGCTTTACGACCACGCTCTCCAAGGCCGACATGGCGGTGTTGATCGAGCCCAAACGGGGCAACGACCTGGGGTTGGCCTTGATGAAAAATCTGCTGGCCGGGCCTTGGATCAGTCCGGCGGCTAAAACCAAATTTAAAGATTTTCAGGTGTGGTTGGACAGCTATGCCGCCTGGCCGACGGAAGGCCTCGAGGCGGTCATCGGCGTGCCGGCCGAAAAGATCCGCACCATGGCCCAGATGTTGGGAAACCGCCAACCGGCCGTCC
The DNA here is from genome assembly GCA_016219225.1 of Deltaproteobacteria bacterium. Classification (NCBI taxonomy): domain Bacteria; kingdom Pseudomonadati; phylum Myxococcota; class Myxococcia; species Deltaproteobacteria bacterium. Next base: position 3,277 of record JACRBX010000048.1, on the reverse strand, counting down.
TGATCACCGCCAAACGTCTGGCCTTCGCCCGGCATTACGGCATCTGGCTGACCATGGCCCAGGTCCTGGGCTGGCAGGAGACGACCGGCGGCGGCTGGTATCCTCTGGAATCGGGGATTCCCCCTCTCGACTCCACGGTTGGATTGGAAGAGGTACCGCCGGCGGTTTCAGGTTACGACAGCCTGACATTTCCTTACCAGCCGAACCTTTTGGGACCCGATGTCCTGGAGACCCTGGAGATCAAAGCGCTGATCGGCTCAGGCAATTGTCTGGACGATTTTCTGTCTCCCCTGCAAAAAAAGGCCAACGATTTGGACCTGACGGTTTACTTCGGCAGCTTTCCCAACCGGACGCGCCAAGCCGCCCATATGGTCTTTCCGGCTACGGTCTGGGCGGAAAGAGACGGTATCAGTTTCTCCAATGACGGGGCCGTACAATGGAGTCCCCGGGTGGTCAAGCCCCATGATGCCTGCCGCACCGGACTGGGTTTCTGGATGCGACTGGCCCAGCGCTTTGGCTGGGGGGATTACTTCCCCTGGAAAAAGGCCAATGGTCTGGCTGACCAGAAGGCTTTCTACCAATGGTTGTTTGAAAACAGCATCCAAACCGGCGGGCTGCTCATGGATCAGATCGCACCAGACAACCCATTGGTCTACTGGCGCCGGGACGCCGCCGGGTCTGCCCAACCGGAGGCAACGCTTCTTCCGGCCCCGCAGGCGGCGGCCGACCCGTCGTCCTCCGGCGCTTCATCGGCTTTTCCCCTTAGCTTCCAGGTCACCCGGACGATGACCCGATCCGGAGAGGCCAGCCGGTGGTGGCCCTGGACCAGGGAATTGGATGATGATCTGGGGATCCTGATCCATCCCCGGATCGCTCAGGCCCTGGAGGTGGAAAATGGGGAGACCATCCTGGTGGCCTCCGAGGATGAAATCATCGAGGGCCCAGCGACCATCAGCCGTCTGGTGCCGACCCGGTTGGTCTGGTCCCTGCAACGCCTTCGAGCGGATCGGGTGCTGGTGTACCGCAAAGGCCAAGGCCCTGAAGAGGCCCGGGATCGATTGAAGACGATTGGCTTATGATGACGGACGAAACCAAACCCAAAGACAGGATTCTGATGATCGAGGCCTCGTCCTGCATCGGCTGCCAGGCTTGCCTGGTGGCCTGCAAAATTGAAAATGGACTTCCTGCCGGACCCCGGCCCATCGCGGCTATTCAGATAGGCCCTTTGGAAACCGATCATGGACTGATCACCCAGTATCTGCCCGCCACCTGTTTTCATTGTGACCGGCCGGCCTGTGTATTGGCTTGTCCCACCGGGGCCATGCAGAAGGACGACCGGGGCCTGGTCTTTTCGGACCCGGAATTGTGCATCGGCTGTCAAACCTGTTCGGTGGCCTGCCCTTTCGGCCATCCGCAACTGAATCCGGCCACCGGCAAAATTGCCAAGTGCGACGGCTGCCGACAGCGCCTGGGGGTCGGATTGTGGCCGGCCTGCGCCCTCACCTGTCCCACCGGGGCCTTGAGCTATGGCGATCCCCAGGCGGTCGTTCACCAACGCCGTCTGTGCCAGGCGGTCAAAATCAGTCAAACCTTCTGGTCCACCCGGGGATAGGTCGCATCATGTTTCGTTTAAAAGGTCATAGGGACGAAAAAGCCTTTTTGGATCAGGTAATGGAGAGAAGTGGCCAGAATCTGCTGAAATGCCTTCAATGCGGGAAATGCAGTGGAGGCTGCCCGATCCTCTCGCCGATCGTCGGCGGCCCCCGGAGGCTGATTGCCCGGATACTCAGCGGCATGCAGGAGGAGGCCTTGAGAGACCCGACCTGGTGGTATTGCGTCAGTTGCGGGACTTGTGCCACCCGCTGCCCGGTGGAGATCAACCTGTATGCGGTGTCGACCGCCTTGTGTGCAATAGGCGCCGGACTGGGCATCGAGGCCGGCGAGCCCGGCATTCACCTTTTCGAAAGCCTGTTTCTGAAATCGGTGGAAAAGGGCGGCCGGGTCCGCGAACTCAAGACGGTCATGGCTTATAACCTGAGATCAGGGCACCCTTTTAATGATGCCGTCATCGGCGCCAGGATGGCCCTTAAGGGGGTGGTTACCCCGGCGGCCATGATCCGCCCCGGCCGTCATGACCAAAAGGTCTCCCGGATATTCCAAAAAATCCGGCAGAAACAAAACCAGAAAGCCTGAGGCCATGAAAGTCAGCTATTATCCCGGGTGTTCTTTGGAAGAGACCGCGGCCTCCTTCGATCAATCGGTCCGCCAGGTCTGTTCCCACCTGGATGTGGTCCTGGAAGAGATCCCTGATTGGGCCTGCTGCGGCAGTTCTCCGGCCCTGAAGATGGACCACCTGCTCTCCCTCTCCCTGGCGTCCCACAATCTGGCCCTGGCCCAAAGGCAGCAATTGGAAGAGGTGGTGATTCCCTGCCCCTTTTGCTTCCGTCGACTCCTGAGCGCCCAGCAAGAGGGCCTTTCGGATCCCAAAACCCGTCAAGAGGTCCAGGAGGTAATCGGGGCGGATCTGAACGATCATCTGAAGGTGAAAAGTTTATTAGGATTTCTGCGGTATGGCCTGGGGCTTGAGACCATCGGCGGCAAGGTCCGAAAGCCGCTGAAGGGACTCAAAGTGCTGCCTTATTACGGTTGCTATCTGGTTAAGCCGGCCAATGTAACCCACTTTGATGATCCTGAAAATCCGGTTTCGATGGATCAGCTCTTAACCGCCTTGGGGGCCGAGGTCCTGCCCTGGGACTTCAAGACCGAATGCTGCGGTGCCGGCCTGGCGGTCACCAAGACCGATACCGTTGGCGAGCTGAGCGGACGTATCATCCGGGAGGCGGCCTATCGAAAGGCCGATGCCCTGGTAGTGGCCTGCCAGCTCTGCCAGGCCAATCTGGATATGCGCCAGTCCCAAATCGCTAAAAGACACGGCACCCGATACCACCTGCCGGTTATCTATTTTACGCAGCTCATGGGCCTGGCTTTCGGTCTGCCCTACCGGGAGCTGGGCCTGCAACACCACCTGACCAGTCCCAAAGCGATGCTCAAAGCAAAGGGTGTTATTTCATGAAAAGGATCGGAGTCTATATCTGCCACTGCGGCACCAATATCGCCGGAACAGTGGATGTGGCCAAAATAAGCGAAGAGATCGGCGACGAATGCCGGGAAGTGGCGGTCTGTCGTCATTACAAGTATATGTGCAGCGAACCCGGCCAGAAGCTGATCCGGGACGATATCAAGGAACTGGGTCTGGATTGTGTCGTGGAGGCCTCCT
>JACRBX010000047.1 GCA_016219225.1 Deltaproteobacteria bacterium | reverse complement strand
GCCCCAGGCCGCTTAATAAGGAATCTATTTTCGTTTTAAAGCCCCTGCCAGTCCTTTACTCCTTTGCTCCAAAGTAACTCGTTTTCTTACTTTTCTTATTCGCAGGCCGTCCCGGGTGATCTGATTTGCCCCTGCGATATTCTACCGCTACACCCCCATCTTGTTTTATCGCGCCCTGCCTGACACCAGAGGAACACTCTTTGATAGGCCCGGTCGCTTGGGTGCTTCCAGGCCGACCTTTTTTTCTGCTTTTATTTATTGAAATGGGCTTCCCTCGACCATAAAAAGCCTGTCTTTCGAGAGGATTCCGGGTTGAGAGTTCTTGCCTTTTTATTCCCAGGCCCTTCATTTGAATCCTTGAATCCCTGACCCGTTGAACCCTGCGAGGGGTTGCCGGGTGAGCACCGTTTTCACGCTTAGGTGATGGCCCCCGCCGGTTGTTCTTCGGCTGGTTATAAGGCCGGGCGAGTGGATAGGCCGGTTCCAATCCGGGAATGATGTGCAGGGGCAAATTCTGTTTCAAATACCGTTCAATGCGATTGATATAGTGGAGATCATTAGGGGAGGCAAAAGAAATAGCAATGCCTGACTCTCCGGCCCTCCCGGTTCTCCCGATCCTGTGGACATAATCTTCGGCAAAACGAGGCAGATCAAAATTGATGATATGACTGATTCCCCTGACGTCAAGACCGCGGGCAGCCACATCTGTAGCCACCAGGAGTCTGATCTTACCACGCCGCATATTCATCATGGTCCGGTTCCGGGCATACTGCGTCATGTCTCCGTGAAGGGCAGCAGCCGAATATCCCTTGGCATTGAGATCGCGGGCCAGGCTATCGGCATCGCATTTGGTTGCCGAAAAGATGATCGCTTTGGTGAGGGCCTTGTCATCACAAAAATGTTGCAATAAGCGGTTCTTGTGCTGCAGATCATCTGCCATAAGTAAGCGTTGTTCGATAGTATCATGAGTGACCTTACCGGGGGCAATTTGAATCCGTTCAGGGTTTTTTATAAACCGTTGGGACATTTTAGTCATGGTCTCACCGACCGTGGCTGCAAACAAAAGGGTCTGGCATTCTGCCGGGACGGCGGCCGAGATCCGCTCCACGTCCTCGATAAAACCCATATCGAGCATACGGTCGGCTTCATCCAGGACAAACAGCTCGAGATGGGACAAGTCGATTCGGCCTCGATTCATAAGATCGAGGAGCCTTCCGGGTGTGGCGATGATCATGTCCGGAGATTTGGACAAGGATCTCATTTGCTCCCTAAAGGGCATGCCGCCGAAAATGGCCAGGCTGCTCACAGACAAATATTTCCCATAGCTGCGGGTGGCCTGAGTCACCTGATCGGCCAGTTCTCTGGTAGGAGTAACCACCAGGACACGTGGGCCGGCTTTCCGAACCGAGGGTTTGTTAGACAAGCCTTGGAGGGCGGGCAAAACGAAAGCCGCGGTCTTGCCGGTACCGGTCTGAGCCGAAACGATCAGGTTGCGTCCTGATAGGGCCTTGGGAATAGCTTGGGCCTGGACCGTAGTGGGAGAGCTATGGCCACATTGAGCCAGGGCCTTAAGAATGGGTGGAATCAATTGTAATTCTTCAAAATTCATTCTCTGAGTCTTTCCTGGGGAGCTTCTAAAACAGATAGTCTGAACCAGAAACTTTGGTTGGGGGTTAGGGTACAATTACAACATGAATAACCAGCGGCGCGGAAGTACCAGATATAGCACAACTTTAGCCGACTGGCCCGAAACATGGTCGCCAAACAAACGTGCTGCTACAGGTAAAAAAAGGACTGAAGGCAAAGGGTCAGTAAGCGACAAAACTTGATGGTAGGTGCAGGGGAATTGATGAAGATCTGCAAATATCCAGCCAAGATTTAAAATAATTACTGAGAATTATACACCAGGAGAATAAAAAAGCAAGATTTTTTATAGTGCTTAAAGAATCAGCAGGCCTTTAAGCCAGACCCAAAACAGAAGCAGCATTTCGGCCCAGGATTCCATCGATTTCCTCCTGGGTAAAGGATATTCCCGCCGGGGCTTTTTCCGGCAATTCTTTCAACAATTGAATCCAGTTTTTGGTGGGCTCAAGGGTCGAGGCAATGGGATTGTCTGTTCCAAATAGAACCTTTGTGGATCCGGTGTAATCCAGGATATCACGAAGTTCCCGGCAAAAAAGGGTATAATGGGCCAGGGCATAGTGGTCCCACATGGCCAGATCCCCATAGAGATTCGGCTGCTGGGCGGCCAGGGCGGCCCAGGGACGCCAATTAATCTGTCCCATATGGGCGGCGATTATCTTAAGCTCCGGGAAATCAACCGCCAGATCGGTCAGCAGCATGGGGTCGGCAAACTTATTTCTGGAGGGCGGACTTAAGGGACCGGTATGGGTGAGCAGGACACCCTGGTAGTCGGCCAGAATCTCCAGAAGTTTATACGATTCAGGGCCGCCGGGATCATAGCCGTCATCAGGGTGGTATTTCAGGCCCTTGATACCAAATTCCTCAAAACACTGCTTCAGCATATCAGGTGCCTCGGGTCTTCTGGGGTCCACCCCGGCCAGGGCCATGACCCGGCCCGGGTTTTTTCGGGCTATTTCAGCGATCATCTTATTGCCCCGCTGCATATTTTCCGGTTTGAGCAGGGCAATAGCGGCGTTGTCCACCATGCAGATCAGGGTCAGGTCGATTCCGGCATCCTCCATGATGCCCATTAAGCGTTCTCCCGTCGGGTCCGGCCAGGTGGCCATGGCCTTTTTAATAACGGCTTCCGGGTCAACCGCTTTCCCCATGGCTTTGGCCAACCGGATAGCCCAGCCGGTCAAATTCCTGACCATTTTTTCCGAAAGCTTGGGAAATAAATGATAATGCACATCGATGATCATTCGATTCTCCTTTATGAAGTCTCCTTTATGGCCAAAGAGCATTAAGGGTACCAGAAGTGCAGTCCGAAGGCAAGGGTCTGCCCGACAGAATTAGATAAATAATTTCTTGACAAGGATTTCAAAAAACCTTTTTATATCAGGCAAGCAATTGGGGCCCATCCGGCTTTAGAGGCCGTTCTCGTCAATAATCACAGGAGATAACAAAAATGAAAGCGCAGAAAGAAGATTGGATTCATTCCGCCGTAGGCGATGGCCTGCTTGACGGAAAGGGTTCGGCCGTGGCCGTGGCCCGGATGGAGGTTGAAAAATCTTACAAAGGCATAGACCTCCTGCTCGGGAAATTCATCCGCGACTCGGACCAAACGGCCTGGAAGGAGATTAAGACCAGGATCGATTATACCTATAAGAACCTGGATGGGGCCCTCTCCGCCTTGGAGAAGGAAGAGGGCTTTCTGGCCGTCATAAAGAAACGTCTTGGACAGGGACAGAAGCTGCTCTGCAAACCGAACCTGGTGAGCGCGGAAAATATCGACCCTTATCATTTCGGACCTACGGCCGGCAGCAGCGGTAATACGGAATGGCCCTTTGTGGCCGCAGTGATGCGGTGGTTTCATGACCGGGCAGGCATCAGTTTCTATCAGATGAGTCTGGGCGAGGCGGCCACGGCCCTGTCCAGCGTGGCTGCCAATTATCGTTATGTCAAGAAGACCGGAAGACCGGTGACCACCGAAGCGGTCATGGAAGGACGGTCCGATGATTTTTACGGGGGTTGGGGGTTTTATTTTGTCCGCAAATACCTGGCCGAAGCCTCCGATCCTTCCCTGGGGGATGATCCCATGAGAGGTCTGGAAGAAAGCCAGGCCGGGATCTACCTTCCCCCCGGAGCGGTGGAGGATAAGCTCATGGTCTATGACCTGAACCGTATTTGCGACGACCCTTCCAAGGGCAGGGAGATCCCCGTCCCGGCAGGTGAAAATTTCCAGTCTCTCTTCCTCCACAAGGTCATTGTCGGAGGGGACCCGGCCGATCCGGCTGACCGGGCCCTTTATCCGGGGTGTATCCTCATCAACCTCCCCAGGCTCAAGGTCCATGCCCAGGCCCTCTTCACCAATGTGATCAAAAACCTGGGCATCGGACTCTATCCCATGGAAGTCTCCCGAACGGAAAGTTGCGCCTGGGAGTACGCCACCCCCCACCGGGCCATCCCGGGGATGAAGGGCGGTATTCCCCATCAGGTCTGGGTCCCGGAGATGGATCCCACAACCTGCCTGCCGAAGAAAGGCCCCGATGGGGATTACAGGGTACAAAAGACCGGTGGCCTTACCGGCACCATGATCGACATCATCGCCGCCGTGGCCGGACAGGACATTTTCATGCTCCACATTGTCGATGCCATTGAGGGAATCAACCGGGACCACCAGGGGATCGGTCTGGGCGTCAAGGTGCCGGACGGCCTGGTGATGGCCGGCCTGGACCCGGTAGCCACGGACCTTTGCTGCGCCCGCTATATGTTCAGCAATGTGGGACTCAAAGAGGCCGAAGGGACCGGGCTGGAAGACGGGGCCGGCGGCCGTTTTCCCCAGGCGGTTCCGGTGCCCGTATTCGACGGCAAGACCATCCTCACCCAGGGGGGATACGATTCCCCTTTGAGCCGGGATGCCTGTTTGGCCCGGGCCGAAAAGCGCGGTCTCGGAAAGCGTTCTTATTATGCGGTCGGCCAGGACGGGATATCCGGTCTGCCCCTAGCCTCCTTTCGGGGACGCATTGGATTGGTGGAAGGGGATACCTTTAAGGAGATTTTCACCAAAGCCCTCTACTCCGACATCTATAAGATGCCCTGGGACCTGCAGAAGACTTTTTTCGCTTACCTCACGGCCGTGGATCAATTAGAGGGGTCTTCTTTAAAAAGCGGTTTTCTCGAGGCCTTTGACGAAACCAGGGACGGCACCGTGACCTACGAAGAATATGGGAAAAAGGGACTCTACGGACCGACCATGATTTTAGGGGGACTGGCCTTGAGCACCAAAGGGGGGGCCGATGAATCGGAATCTTTCCGGGCCTTCTATGCCCTGATGGCCACTTCCCTGAGATGTTCCAACCCCCGCTGGAATCCCGAGGGTCACCATTTTACCAGGGAACAGGTATACGGCTCGGTGGCTGTGGTGGCCCAGATGATGTCTCAGTCCGCAAAAAAACAGGAAGATCCTTTCTTCCCGGGTCTACTGTGGGGGAAGGGAAAGTGGCCGAGTTATTCTCTGGCCTATGACCGGTATATCAAACAAATCGTCTACGGCTGGAAGTACCCGGCCAAAATCGGGATTTCCAGTCTTTATGGCAGCGTCTGCGCCTTTGCCGACTTTCGGCAGAACGGCCGGAGGTTCGTCGGGTCCCTTCGCGGTGTTCCGGATCCGGAAGCGGCCCAGAAATATGTCGAGGCCGTCCGAAACAAAGACATGGCTCCCCTGAATTTTACCTTTTTCGTTCCGCCCGGCTATGCCGGGCAGGACCTTCCCAACGTTCAGGAAAGCGCCGACCCGGGTCAGGTGTTTACGGTGCTCTTCGAAGGGGGAAGATTGAAATGGCCCGACGTGCGCACCCAGGATTTGGAGATCGACCGGTAACGGGCTTAGTGCCCCCTCCCCCGTTTTTCGGACCCGGTTGACTGGGGAGCAGGCGATAGTTGCAGTTTATTTACCGCAATAAGGTCTGTGACAAGTGGCAACAAAAAAGACTAAGAAGCGGCGGGGGCTAAGGCGAAACATTCCCTAATGTCCAATTCTTCGAGCCTGGCCCGGGTGGGAATCCCTGTTGTTCTATCCCAGCCCTGCTCATCATAGTAATCCTCGATCATGGCCCCTGCTTCTTCAATGGTCAAGGGCTGTTCGGAGCAATAATCCTTAAAGCCCGGTGTTTTGAACCATTGTTCGGGCAGGGCATCATAATCTCTCCCAAATCCCTCCCGCACATTGGCCATACGAAGCAAGGTCCAGGAACGGTCCACTCTTCTCCGAAGGGCCTCCGGATCGGTTTCGATGCCGGTGACCGCTTCATAAAACCGGGCGCACAAGGGGGCATTGTAAAAACGGTTGATTTGGCCCCTGGCGCAGATGCCGAGGGCACCCAGGATACTGAACCAGGCGTGGGAATATTTAAGAAGCCGTCCCACCTTGATCTCCTTAACCGAATCTCCCGATCCTTTGCTTGGGAGAATCCTTTCCATGGCTTCTTTAGGGACCCCCATGCGTGTAAGGTGCTTGGGAAAGACCTCCAGGGGTCTTTTGGCAAAATAGGTCGGTGAGCCGCCGGCCCCTACGTGAGGACCCCGGGGGTCCAATACCTGACCCAACTCCATGGTGCCGAAGAGGTCCCAGGGCAAGGCAGCCCCCGGTCCGGCGTAGGGATGCATGCCCTTAACCAGGGCCGGGGCACAGGCCCTGGCATCCTGGCCAAAGGCATTTAGAAGGCCCTTGAAGCCTTCGGCCAGGATTTCACCCAGGCCTTCCCTTCGAACAATCAATGCGGCCCAGGTTTCCATGGAATTCAACGAGCCGGTTCGGATCGGGACCGGCAGGCTTTCAGGAGGGATGACCCCTTGTTCGCCAAGGGCCTGCGCCATGGTCATAAGGCCGAAAAATTCGAACATGTCCAGGCCGTACCGATCCAGTGTGGCGGTGCACTTGATGGCCTCCCGGTAATCCTTGAATCCATAATTCATGGGAGTCAAAAGGTTGATCGCCGAGCTGGAATGGGCCAGAAATCCCTGATGCTCCCCATCCTGGATCCTGATGATGTCTTTACAGCCGGTTGGGCAGGATACGCAGGCCACCCGTCTTTCTTTGATTTTCTGGTAGACTTCCGGGGGAATAAAGGGAAAGGCCTTGATCAACCCCAGGTCTTGCCATTCCTTAAGATAGGGATATTCACGGATGGATTTTAAAAAATCCCTTAGAAGTCCCTGGTACTCCTTCCTATGGGCCACCCTTACCTCGCCCGTACCTTGAACCACGACGGCCTTAAGGTTCTTGGAACCCATGACGGCGCCGAAACCGCCCCGCCCCAAGGTGGACAGGCGGTTGACATAGGCCATGGAAAAGGGGATCAGGGCCTCCCCGGCCTGACCGATGCTGAGGATCCCGGCGGGCCAGGGCATCTCTTTCCAGAGGCTTTCACAGGTCTCCTCCACGTCCTTTCCCCAAAGGTGGCGGGCATCACGGATTTCTATGTTTTCATCGATGATGCTCAGATATACCGGTCTATCCGCCCGGCCTTCTATGATGATGTGGTCAAAGCCGGCGTTCTTGAGCTGGTATCCGAAGGTCACCCCGCCCGCGCCACACCAGCCGATGGTGCCGCTGGCCGGCAGTTTTGTGACCCCGTAGACCCGTGAGGCGGATGGAAGATTGGTTCCCACCAGGGGGCCGGCCCCCAGGAGGATGGGATTTTGGGGGGAAAGGGCCTCTGATCGAGGCTGGATTTTGTCATAGGCCAGCTTGATGGTTAAACCCAGACCGCCGACGAACTTCTCGGCCAGGCCCCAATCCAAAGGTTCCTGATGGATGATTTCCCGGGTCAGGTCTACATGCAGGATCTTTCCGGCAAAGCCTCCTCGGTCCCTGGTCATGGGGCCACCTCCTTCCGGATCTTTTCAATGGCTCCGTAATAACAGTGATCCGCACAAACCCCGCATCCCTCACAGTCATCGGCGAACGAAATGGTGCACCCCGTTCCGGATAGGTCAACCCGTATCCTGGACCGGGAAGGATTAAAGGCCTTGGTATAAAGCTCGGAACAGGCCAACCGGCAGCGAAGACAGGCGGTGCATCTTTCCGAAAAAATCTCAAAAGAATACTTTCCCATAAATCATCCTCTGGTCAGAGTTGATTACCCTTTCCTCTTGAAGATCAAGGCAGAGGTTTTTTATAAGGTAATATAAGTTGGATTAAGAAGAATCGTCAAGAAGAAAGCCGAAAAAATTTTCGGCGCTTTTTTTCAGGATCCATTCCAGAGTATCCGGCGGCAGCCCCGAGGCCTTCAAATGCTTGAGCTCCCGGTCCCAGGCATAAGGGATGTTGGGGAAATCGGATCCGTACATGATCCGATCCACCCTGAAATCTCTCAGATCAACCGGGTCCTTTAAAGGGAAATAATCGGCCATGATCATGGTCGTGTCCAGCCAGAGGTGGTCGTATTTCTCAATCAGGTTCTTATAAGCGGAGAACTCATCAAACCCCAAATGGGGCACGCAGATTTTTAATCCGGAAAAATTCTTAAGGACCCTCTCCAGCTTCTCGGCACTGCATATTAGATGGGGATCGCAACGGTAGGCCGTGCTTTTAGGCTCCCGGCCGACATGCATGACCAGGGGCTTCCCCTCTGACGCACATAGATCGTAAATCACCGCCATCGCTTCGGAGTCCATGTCAAAACACTGGACATGGGCGTGCAGCTTCACCCCCTTTAAGCCGTTATCGAAGGCTTCCTTGAGGATTTGGGCGGCATCCTTTTCCCCGGGAAAGACCGTGGCCAGGCCGGAAACCCTGCCGGGGAACTCCTGACATTTTTTCACCAGGTAGCGATTCAACATGAGGGAAATGCCGGGCTTGTGGGCATATTGCAGGGCGATTACCTGACTCACACCGCGGGACAGGAGGGTTTCCAATACCCCAGAGGTGGTCAACCGGTAGCGGATAGGCCAGGCATTTTGATCAAACCAGGCCCAGATGGCCGAAAATATATTGTCGGGAAAGACATGGACATGGGCATCAATGACCGTTGGGAGTCCCTCCGGAACGGTTTCTCCTTCCGGATCATCCAGGCCTTTAAGATCAGGGCTTAACATTACTTTATTGCTTCACCTAAAGGGTTACCAATAATCTTATCCATGATTTTATTCTTAAAAACAAGGGGGAGGTTGAATGGGCATCCAAACCTCCCCTTACTTATTCCTCTCGGCCCGCTTGCCTTATCCCTGGTCACTCCATTTCCCGTATTTTTCCCTCAAGATCCGGTGCAGGATCTTGCCGGTTCCGGTGCGGGGCATTTCGGCATCACTGATAAAATCCAGGGTTTTGGGCTTTTTAAAACCGGCGATCTTGCCTTTGCAGTGATCCATGATCTCCTTGGCCAGATCCGGTGAACTCTTGTAGCCTTCATGGAGGATCACGATAGCCTTGATGGCCTCACCCCATTTCTTGTCCGGTATGCCGATAACGGCCACATCCTTCACCGCCGGGTGGCTGCCCACCACATTTTCCACTTCGGAAGGATAGACATTCTCTCCTCCGGTAATGATCATATTGGCCTTCCGATCCACCAGGGCGTAATAGCCGTCTTCATCGCGACGGACCATGTCCCCGGCAGAAGACCAGCCGTTGTCAAAGGCTTCTTCGGTCTTTTCCGGTGCCTTCCAGTATTCGGTGAAAAGCATGGGGGTCCGGTAAAAAAGCTCCCCCACCTGGCCATCCGGCACCGGCTGACGATTTTCATCCAAAATCCGGATCCGGTCGGTTCCGAAAATTTCACGGCCGATGGAACCTAATTTTTTGAATTGGTCTTCCGGTCGGAGCAGGGTCACCAGACCGCCCTCGGTGGACCCGTAGGCTTCCCACAGTTCGGCATTTTTAAAATATTCCATAATAGCCAGTTTGAGTTCTTTCCGGGCCGGAGCCGAAGAAATCAGGAGCTGCCGGATAGATGAGACATCAAGGCTTTTTTTAATCTCCTCGGGCAGGGACAGGATCATGATGTAATGGGTAGGCACCAGAGAGGTGAAGGTGATCTTGTATTGATCAATGGTGCGCAGGAGATCCTCCGGGTCGAAGGAAACCATGTTGTAGACAAAAACCGGGGCCGTTAACAGGGTAAAGGGGAAAGAATAGAAAATGGAATTGACATGGCACATGGGCATAACCAGCATCACCTTGTCGGTAGTCCGGGTCCCCATGTTGATATTGTTCAGGTAATACTGGGCCAGATAGCTCTCGTGGGACCGGACCACCCCTTTGGGACGGCCGGTGGTCCCGGAGGTGTACATAAAGGTCCAGGGATCAGCGGCATCAACCAGATAATCCGATTCTTCCGGGGAGGATTGGGACAACCAGTCTTCATAGCCCACATACCCGCCCGGCACAGGACCATCCCCCAAAAAAACATAGGCATTTTCAGGAATGGCCAGTTTGTTTTTGATCCCGTTGATCAGTTCGACAAAGGGCTCTTCGACGATCAACCCTTTACATTCCGAATGATTGACGATAAATTCTATGTCCGGTCCGGCCAACCGGAACATCAGGGGGACGACGATCTGTCCGCCCTTGGCCGCCCCGGCATAGATATCCATCCACTCCCCCCGGTTATAAGCCAGGACCCCGAAACGGTCTTTGGGTTGCACTCCCAGATTTCTAAGACCGTTGGCCAATCGGCAGGAGCGATCGTTCCATTGTTTAAAGGTAAACTCCTTGGATTTATCCTGCCATCCCAGCTTGTCCGGAAAGTTGATGGCATTCATCTTGAGTATCGTTCCCATTGGCATCCAGTTACTTTTGGTCATGATCTCTCCTCCTTTTCGTTTCGGGAAAATAAATTAGGACGCCGATTTTCGCCGATAGCCGCAGATAATAAATATTCTATTCGTTCTTTATATTCAAAATCTTGGCAATCTGCACGATCGGCCTTTTGCCGATCCGAGTTCATCTGCGTCCAAAGACAAATTTTTATACTATTTAATTATCCGCGTTCACTACTTGTTTGTAAACGTTTCCCGGGCAAACAAAGCGGCCCCGATGGCCCCGGTAAGCTGTGGATACCTGGGAACCCAGACCGGCCGATGAAGGTGCTCTTCCAATATAACCTTCAAATAAGGATTATAGGCCACCACCCCTCCGGTTATCACAACGTGTTCACTTAAAAGATCCATTTCCAAAACCCGTTTGATGACCGACAAAAACAAACCTTTGACGATATCGGCCACTTTTTTCCCATGGCGGATCTTTTCCAAAACCTCGGTAGCCGTAAAAACCGTGCAAAAACTCCCCAGCTCAACCGCCTCCCGGGATTGCCGGGCCAGATCATTCAAATCTTCCAAAGGGATATTCAGCCGCAAGGCCATCTCTTCCAAAAAAGCACCGGTCCCGGCTGCACATTTTCGATTCATTTTGAAATTGATCCGCCGGCCTTTTTCATCTAATTGAATGACCTTATTATCCTGGCCCCCGATATCGATTATGGTTATGGCTTCCGGAAAATAATAATAACACCCCCGGGCATGACAACTGATTTCGGTCTTGTCTCCGTCGGTGTAACCGACATTTTTCCGCCCATATCCGGTGGATATGGTTTTTATCTCTTTTGGGTTTACGGCCAGCCCGGCCTGGCGCAGGGCCTGTTTCAGGCAGGCTTCGGCAACAGCGGCAAAATCGGTTCCCGACCGTTGAACCGACCAGCCCAATAGGTTTTTCTCCTGGCCCATGAGAACCACCTTAGTGGTAGACGAGCCTACATCGACACCGGCGTAAATCATATAAAAACTCTTTTGGCGCAAGGCGCAGGGCACAAGGCACAAGGGTTAGACCTTTTAATTTCCCCGTTTTTACCTTGAGCCTTACGCCTTGTACCTTTCTTTTATCTTTCTTCCAACTGTTCAATAAAGGCCTCAATCTGGGTTTTGGCCTGTTCTTCGGAATAACAACGCAAATCGCATAAATCTCCGTTAATCGTCAGGGTGGACAGGCCTAATTTTTTGGCCAGCCTCTCGGGCATGCCGTACCGATTATTGGAGTTGTTGGGACAGGTCTTGGCATCGTGAAAGAGGATCCCATCGAATTTAAAAAGTTGATGACAGCTTTCAATATACCGTTCCTTATAAGCCTCGTCCCTGACAATAAACAGCTCGGTATAAGCCCGGCCCATGCTTTCAAAGGGCTCATCGGGGTCGAGCTGATCGAAGATCCAGCTATTGCAATAGGTCGAGGCCACCACGCAGGTTTTCAACGAGGCCAGCAGTTCGGATAAAGGACGAAGTTTTCCCCAGATCGGCATACCTTCCCAGTAGAGGCGGTGTCTCTCTCCATCTACGGCCGCGACACCATCTGCGATCCTTTGTTTTAATTCGGGTATTAAGGTCTGATAATAATCCACCGCCTCCTGGGTGCCTCTGGCCACAACCGCCGGTGCCATGTGGATGGTGGCATCAAAAAAGGTCCAGGGCGATGGGACGGCCGCAGCGGTTTCCAGGGTGGCCCGCCAGAGTCGGGAACAATCCCTGGATAACCGTACCGTTTCTTTAAACCGGTCCATATCGAATTTCCGGCCGCTGACTGCTTCCAGGGTCGGGATCAAGCCTTTAATCTGCTCGGCAATATCCTGAATTTCGTATTGGGTGATGGTCCCGATGTTTCGAAAAGAATGGACCCCGATCAAAGGGACCTTCAGTTCCCGGGCATACCAGGAAAACCAGTCCTTCACGTCCCGGCATTGGTTGGTATTGTAAACCAGCACATCGGGCTTGGGAACGGATTGTATCCCATAAGCCTTTTGTAGGGGGGTCGTCTTCTTGAGATAAGACCCAATATCGCAGGTCAGATACGAACAAATATCCGGGGAATAGCCGAGGGCATTGGTCGACGGGATAAAATCCGTGGCCATCCGGGTGGCCCCCAGCATGGCCCCGTGGTTTTCCGGAAAGTAAACCAAAAAACCCATGCCCCGCAAGAGCTCGGCCGGACCGACACTGGTGCACCAGGCGATCTTCGGATTTCCCTCTTTGGCGGCCCGATCCATATCCAGAAAATGATCGGCCATGATTTTTTTGAGTAGTTTGGATGATTGAAATTCTTTCATAGTTGATCCTTTTGGGTTAGACAGGATTAACAGGATTTTATTAATCCGGTAAATCCTGTCAGAAGTGAATTGCTTTTAGGCCAAGGCATTGGCAATGACCTCGGTGATGTCCTTAACTTTGATTTTTCCCTTCTTCTCTTTCCGCAGACGGGCCGCCCCCTGGGTCAAATTGCTCTTGCAGGAGGGGCAGGCGGAAACGATCACCTCAGCACCGACTTCCAATGCCTGGAGGACCCGCTGGTAGGCAATCTCCTGACTAAGGGGGTTGTCAAAACCCTTAACCCCACCCCCGCTGCCGCAGCACTTGGCTAAGAGGCGATTCATCTTAAATTCATTGAGTTGTACGCCGGGGATTTGTTTTAAGATATCCCGGGGCTCTTCAAAGACCTGCATGTGACGCCCAAGATCGCAGGGATCATGATAAGCCACGACCATGGGGCTGCTCTCCTTCAAAGGGATCTTCCCCTGGCCCATCAGTTCTTTCAGATAAGTGACCACATGGTGGACCTTGATATCCCCTGCCCCGCCGTAAGCCGGATAAAGCTTGGACAGGGTCCGGAAACAGCCAGGACAACTGGTGACGATCTCCTTGACCCCCAGGTCGGCAAACTTTTGAGTATTGGCCTGAACACATTTCCTGAAATCTTCCTCGGCCCCCACCAGGTAGCTCAAATAACCGCAACAGTCTTCTTCCTGTCCCAGGGCCGAATAGGAGATGCCGGCCTTATCCAGGATGGTCATCAAATTGGGGATCAGGTTGATATCCTGGTAAGACCCCACACAGCTGCCGAAGAGCAGGACCTCGGCGCCTTTTTGGGCCGGTATAAAGCCAGCCGGGAAGACATCGGTCCTTTTCTCCCTGGGCTCCCCGAAGGGGTTGCCGTACTGGGCGATGCTCTTCCCGCTGCTCTGAAATACCGGCGGAAGAAGTCCGCTGTCCACCAACCGTTTACGGGCCGCCTGGACGATATCGGCCACTTCCACTCTGGAAGGACAGGTGAACTTGCAGTTCAAGCAGTTCGTGCATTGAAAAAGACGGGTGGCCATTTCTTCCGAGGGTTGCAGTCGGCCGCTCATCAGACTAAAGGCCATCAGTACCCGGCCCCGGGCATTCATGGATTCGAGGCCGGTCTGGCCGTAAGTTGGACAGCCGCCCCGGCAGAATCCGCACTGGATACAGGCCAGGATCTCATTATCGATTTTTTCACCGAAGCTCTGCCGGTCTTCCGGGTGCTCCACCAGGTGGGCGAAGGCGAACTGGTCGAAGATATCCAGGATACTGTCCTGAAAACCCATTTTACCCGGATTGAGGATATTTCCCGGATCCAGGGTCTGCTTGATCCCTTCCATGACCTCCAGGCTGTTGCCCAGCTCGGTCTTAATATAAGGCGATTTGGCCATTCCCAGACCGTGCTCAGCGGTCAGAGTGCCATTGAATTTCAGGGTAAGGTCCACAAAACCCTGGGCGACCTTTCGCATGGTCTCCCACTCCTCTTGCTTCCGCACATCGATAATGATAACGGCATGCAGATTACCGTCGCCGATATGACCGAAGGTGGCCACAGGGATATTATTTTTCCGGCCCACCTCCTGGATGGCGGCGATCGTGGCCGGGATCTGGCTGATGGGCACGCCGAAATCCTCCACGATAGGCATGAGCCTGTAGCCGGGCTTGATCCGCGACAGGGAGGGCGTCAAACCCTGTCGGGCGGACCACATAACCAGCCGCTTGGCCGGATCATCGGACCATTCATTTCCCAGCCCTCCCGCCTCCTGGCAGATGACGTCGATCCGGGTAATGTAATCCTGAACCTCTAATTTGTGGCCGTCGATTTCAATGAACAGAATACATTTAACTTCAGGAGCAAACTCGAGATTCATGGCCTGTTTGACCACCTCGATCGACATGTCGTCCAGGATTTCGCAGGAAGACGGGCGGATCCCCGAGGTCAGCATCTTTTCCACGGCATCACCGGCCGCCTTCACAGAGGGGAAGGTGGCCTTGGCAAAGGCGATATAAGGCGGCTTGGCCAGGATTTTCAAAGTGGCCGCGGTGATGATGCCCAGGGTCCCCTCGGAAGAGGCGAACAGATGGGTCAGGTCATAACCGGCGGCGGTCTTCGGCGCCAGGGAGCCGGTATGAATAACCCGGCCGTCAGCCAGCACCACCTCCAACCCCATGACGTAGTCCCGGGTGGTCCCGTACTTGACGGCCCGCACCCCGCTGGCGTTACAGGCGATCATCCCTCCGACCGTGCAGATTGGTGCGCTGCCCGGATCGGGAGGGAAAAAGTGGGTGGGTTCCAATTGGGCATTCAGGGCGTTGCAGACGATCCCCGGTTCGACAATCACATACCGGTCATTTTTATTGAGCTCTTTGATCTTGTTCATCCGGGAAAGGTCCAGCAGGATACCGCCCTTAGAGGCCAGGGACGCGCCGGTCACACTGGTCCCGGCCCCCCGGGGCGTCACCGGAATTTTGTGTGCCCCGGCTATTCGCACTACACCGACCACCTCTTCGGTCGTACGGGCGAAAACGATGGCTTCCGGAAACCCCTCGTGAACCGACAGATCCCTGGAGACACTGAAACAATCAATTTTCCCGGTATGGACATTATCCTCACCAACGATGGCCTTTAACTCTTCAATGTATCCCATGACAGCACTCCTTTATCGCGGGCGCAAGGCACAAGGCGCAAGGTTCAAGGAAAATCTTCTTCTTTTTTTACCTTACGCCTTGTGCCCTGCGCCTTGCGCCTGATTTTATTTGTTCATCAAATCCTTAACCCTGGCCATCTCGGCTTCAATAAAGGGTTTCAATTCCGAAGCCGGCATCAGATTCCCTTTTTCCGCCTCCAGATTTTCCGGAGCGATTTGACAGATCCAGCCCTGATCATAGGGGGATGAATTGATCAATTCCGGCTCATCTTCCAGGGCTTCATTGACCACCGTCACCTTTCCGGAAAAAACAGCGTAGATCCGCCCCACCCATTTCCCGGATTCGATGGAACCAAAGGGTTTCCCCTGCTGAACCTTCTGGCCCTCTTCGGGGATTTCCACATACCCGATATCACCGGCCAGTTTCTGCGCAAAATCCGTTGTCCCCATCACGACCTGGTCTCCATCGATGCGGGCCCAGAAGTGGTTTTTATCATACCATAAATCATCCGGAAAAAAATAGCCTTCGATCTCCATGTCAGACCTCCTTGTCAAAATATTTTAAGAATTCCTTGTCTTTGATTCGATTCAACTTAAATCCGAGTTCATCCGGCCCGGCCCCCAGGGCCAACCCTAAAAGCTGGGGATAGTAAAGGACCGGCACTTTCAATTTTTGTTCCAGTTTCTTCTCTATTTTTTTCTGCTGGCCTTCAAACATGACATTACAAAAGGGGCAGATCAAGACCAAACCAGTGGCCCCTAAACGGTTCACCTCCGCCAGCTTCTGCCCGGCCAGGGTATTGGCCAGATCTTCCTTGGCCCCTAAAATACTCCCGCCACAGCAGTTAAGCAAGGTTTCGTAGGCCAGGGCCTCGGCCCCGGTTGCCTCGATCAACCGGCTTAAGGATTGGGGGGTTTCCACCGGGTCAATCCCGCCGGCGGTCTCGGCCGGTTTGAAATAATGACACCCGTAATGGGGGGCAAAGCTAAAACCGGTCAAAGGCCGTACGATCTTCTCTTTTATCTTTTCAAGCCCCAGATCCTCATAGAGGATGCGGATGAAATGTTTGACTTCCCCGGTCCCTTGGTATTCCAGACCCAATACCTTCAGGCGGTCATTAACCTGTTCTTTTAACGGGCTGTTGTGTCTGAGCAGGTGATCGGCTTCGCTTAAGGAGCCCCCGCAGGCACTGCATAAGGTGCAGACCGGCAAAGCGGCCTGCTCGGCCAGGGCCAGATTGGCGGCAGCAATCACCAACGATTCAAAAAAATTGATCGATTTCAGAGGAAAGCCGCAACACTGGAACGCTTCCAGATCGACCAACTCCATCCCCAATTTCCGGGCCACCAGGCGGGCGGATAGCTCGTAATTCAGATTCCGGACCGGGACCGTACAGCCTAAAAAGAATGCATATTTCATATCAGATTTAAACATCCCTGTTTTTATTCAACCATCTTTTGGGGCACAGTCTTATGTAGCACAGCCGCCCCCGGCTGTGATATTTTAATAAACCGTTACCACTTCGATTATTATCCTAAGAGCTTCTTATATTCCTCCGGGTTTCCCATTATCTTCGGCAGCCCCAGTTCCTGACGTTTCTCATTTTCAAAATCCCCCACCTCATACATCCGACCCTGCTGACTGAGTAAATTCCGGGCCGCTCCCATACCGGGCGGGGCCAGGCCTTTGCGGACGGCCAGGTTGCGCAAGGCGAAGATGACTTCCGTAAAATTAACCTTCTGGGGGCAGGATTCCTGACAGGTATAACAGGTCGAACAGTGCCAGAGGAATTCTTCTTTGAGCAAGGCCTCTTCCATGCCTAACAAGATCATACGGATGATCTTTCTCGGGTTATACTCCGGCTCGATTTTTTCTACGGGGCAGCGGGCCGAGCAGACCCCGCAGGAAAAACATTTTTTGATGTGTTCCCCCCCCAATTCCCGGGCTAACCGGTGCTTAAAATCGGGGTCTAATTTTTTCAGGTCAATACGATCCATCGTTCTATTTCGGATTGCGGATTGCGGATTGCGGAATTTTGGATTCGCTTAGTTCATCCATAAATTCCCCGATAATTTCCTTTAAATACCAAACCATGTTGCTCGATAAATTGTTAAAACGGATCTTTTCCGGATTGAGGCCCGCCTCTTCCACATAATGCCGGGCCTCCTGGATACGCTCCCGGGCGTAAGTATTCCCGTGTAAGGATTTACAATTTTCTTCCGGACAGGCCAGAACCAGCACCCCATCGGCCCCCATACTCAAGGCTTTCAGTATATAATCGGGGTCCAGCTTTCCGGCACAGGGCAGTGCAATAAATTCGATTTCACCTTGTATCTTATACCTTGTACCTTGCACCTCTTCGTTGTCGCTTTGAACTTTGAGCTTTGAGCTTTGAGCTTCCTCCCAGGCCCTCCCGGCCGACCGCTGACAACCGAAAATAACCATCCTGACCAGACCGGTTTCCATTTGCTCCCATCTTTCCTGGAGGGCCGCTAATTTCAGCTCCACCTCCTGATCGGAAAAACCGGCGATTTGTATAGCATCCATGGGGCATTCACTGGCACAGATGCCGCAACGCCGGCAGGCCAGAGGGTGGATAAAAACCCGGTGGGTAAAGCCTATGGCCTGATGGGGACAGTAGCGGAGACAGGTTAGACAGATGGTGCAAAGCCCCTTATCAACCGTAACCTCCCGGTCCATCTGGTCTGAAATCCGGCCTTCAAAAAAATGATGGATCGACAACGCCGCGGCCCGGGCTTCTTCCAAACAGGCTTGAGGGACCATGGGGCCTTTTCCCGGACCGGCGATAAATATCCCCTCCCGCTTTGAGGCCTGGGGCAGCAGGTGAACATTGGCCGGCTGAAGGAAACCCATTCCATCCATCCCGATTTGAGCGGAAACAGCCAATTCCCGGATTTCCCGGGGCAGCACCTGGAGGGGTTCAATAACCAGAAGATCGGGCTTTAATTCAAAAGGCTGTCCTAACACGGCATCTTCAAATTCCAAGCCGATCGATTCTCCAATCCTGACCATTTCCGGCCCTGCCCCATCAAACTTGAAAAAAATCACCCCTTCGTCCCGGCAAGTCTGGTAGAGCCTCTCCATCCCCTCTTCGGCCACCTTGATATGACGGCAAAAGATATAAACTTGTGATTGATATTCCTTTCGAATCTTTAAGGCCAGCCAAAAGATCCTGGCCATTTCGGCCACGTTTCCTTCGTCCTGTAACCCAACCAGGAAGGCAATATAAGAAGAAGAACTGAAGGCCGGATAGGCCGAAGGAGACTGGCCCGCTGGAACCAATTCTTCCATTCCATGGGGTGAAGGTGAGGGGGAAAGAAGTTCAACCAGGCCATCAATACCTATGATTTGATCGGAAGCGGTCAAGGAATAGACATCTGGTTTGGGTTCAGCAACCAACTCAGGAGCAAAAACAATGGCGCCTACAGCCTCAGTCCATTGCTTTTGTCCGGATTTAAATTGCACCTGGAAGTCCCCGGCAAAACCTTCGATCCGCAGCAATGGCCTTTGGTCATCGGGATCGACCGACAGTACCTCATAGCCTAAGGAAATCAGTTGTGCGGCCGTTTCCTGGGCCGTCAGTCCCTTCCCCAGGATGAGCACCCTGGGAATCTTTTTAAATTCTTCCAGGGGAATCACTGGTTCGACCTCGTTTTCAAATAATCGGCCACTTCTTCGGCGGCCTGATAGGCCTGGGAAATGCTTCGCTCGATGCCTTTAGGCCCTTGAACAGTGCCGGCAAAAAAAATCCCTTCCGGCCGGAAGGAAGACCCTTCGTCTTTACTCAGGAAACCATCGGGCGTTAGTGAAATTCCCAATCGTTGCGCTAAAAACAAATGGTCCGGCCCGGGTCTGATGCCGATGGAGAGCACGGCCAGATCAAAGGCTTGTTTTTGACTGCCGGCCCCGGTCTCCTTCTGGAAGGTTAAGACGGCCTGATCGTTCTCCCCCTTTTGTATTTCGCCGGGAATGGAACGGACAAAAGTTATTTGCTTTCGGCTTTGTTCCATAAAGAGGGGGAAATTCTGGCCGAAGGTCTGGATGTCCATATAAAAAACAGTGACGGCCATCTCCGGATTCTTATGCTTGATCAGGTTGGCCAGGCGCAGGGCATAACCGCAGCAAACCTGAGAACAATAGGGATGTCCTGAATGAAGGTCTCTGCTGCCGACACATTGAATAAAGGCTATGGACTGGGGGATGGTCCGATCGGATGGTCTGACGATGTTCCCGGTGTCTTTAAGTTGTCTTTCCAGATCTAACCCGGTCAGGACATTGGGCAAGGTTTTATACCGATACTGGGGTTTGTCTTCAGCCCTGAAGGGGGTAAAACCGGTTGCCAGGAGAAGGGCCTGGGCCCTTCCCTCGCCGCCCCCCCCAGGGCGGCTATAAGTATAGAGAAATTCCTTGGCTTCCATCTTTAATGCGGTTAACTCGGTTTGCAAATGAATCTCAATAAAGGGTTCTTTAGTCAAGGCCGCCAGGGCATCATTTATAAGACAGGCACCGCATTGCTGGCAGGCTTCTGTGGCCTTACAACAAAAATTCCGGGCCATTCCTCCCAGGGCCTCTGATTTTTCGATCAGTTCCACTGGTATATTCAAACGGCCAAGGGCCAGGGCAGCCGTTAGGCCGGCAATGCCGCCGCCGAGGATGAGTACTTTGGAATTAGTGGGATTCACCTTGTAATTATTTCCTTCTGCATTTCAAAGTCCTCACTCCGAACTCCGAACTCAAAACTCCGAACTTAAATGAGCTCCACAATCCGCTCTTCATCGCCGTTAAGCATCAAATGGACCCCCTGGAAGCGGCCGTCTTTTTTTATCTCTTCAATCAGCCTGACCGTGTGGGACATCATCCCGGCCTGAAATTCTCCCGAACTTAAGGTCCGAAATTTTTTCATAACAGTCTCGGGAATATATAGACCGGGGTATTTGCCGGGGGCATATTCCCGCATCCGGGTCTCATTTAACAAACAAACCGAGGCCAGTAAAGGGGTTTTCCGGTCAGGTCTCTTCTCTTTAAAGAATTCCTCTACACCGGCCAGATCAAAAATCGGATGACTCATAAAAAAATGGGCCCCGGCCTGCACCTTTTTCCTAAACTTCAAAACCTGAGGCAGGATCGGGTTGCCGGCCAGCGTCACCGCGGCGCCGATGGTGAATGAAGGGGATGGCCCTTCAACCCCATTCCCGGAAAGGTTCTTATTTTCATTCAGCAGGGAAATGGCCCGGATCAACTGAACGGAATCCAGATCATAAACCGGTTTGGTTTCCGGGTGGTCGCCCCAGGTGATATAATCACCGGTTACGGCTAATATATTTTGAATGCCGAGCCCCACGGCCGCCAAAAGATCGGATTGCAAGGCCAGGCGATTACGGTCCCGGCAGGTGATGGTCATGACCGGTTCGATGCCCTGATCCAGGAGATAACGGCAAAATCCGATGGGGGCCATGTGCATTCGGGCCTGCGGATTATCGGAAACCACTACGGCCTGTACCTTGTCTTTAAGGAGATCCATTATCTTTTTTGCTTTTGTTGGATCGGTTCCCTTCGGCGGATCCAACTCGCAGGTCACCATAAAAGTCCCGGATCGTAATCCTTCGGCAAACTTATTTGGACCCGGCATGATACCTCCTCAGATAAGCCGGATGATGGACCTTTCCGGGTTTGGTCCGGCGGCGAAAGTCAGCGGGAGGGCGCATGGATTCGATCTGGGTGAGCCGTCCTTCCCTGGCCAGCCGATCATAGATGGAAACCCAGGCACATGACCGCTCAGGGTCCACTTCACATTTTCCCTCGATCATGCCTCCGCAGGGACCGTTATTAAGCCCCTTGGTGCAGGTGGTTCGGGGACAGATCCCGCCGGTCACGGCCAGCAGGCAGTCACCGCAGGCCCGACAGCGCTCGGTCCATAATCCTGCCGCCTCGGCCACGCCGATAAAGGTTGTATTTACCCCTGGGAAAACCGCCTTTTCAGAGTAGGTTTCGGCCAAAAACTGGACTCCGGCACCGCAGGCCAAAGAAAGTAGACAATCGGTGTCTTTGACTTTGTCCCGAATCATCTCCAGGAATTCCCGATCACATTGACGTTCCAGGGTTTCTTCCGTTATATGCACCTTTTTCTGGTCTATTCCAAAACTCATCTTGAGCTGGCTGGCTAAGAGACCGACCTCTTTTTTCCCCCCGGCCAGACAAACGGCCACACAGGTCCCGCAACCCACAACCAGAATATTTTGATAAGGCGTTAAACTCTTTTTGATTTCTTCAAAAGGTTTACGACTGGCAATGATCATTCAAAATCCTTTACCTATGAAAAATATTATCTAATAGGATCCTGTTAATCCTGTCTAATATCTTTTAAGTGGGTTCGCCCCCAGATCCCTGGCCCTGTT
The DNA here is from genome assembly GCA_016219225.1 of Deltaproteobacteria bacterium. Classification (NCBI taxonomy): domain Bacteria; kingdom Pseudomonadati; phylum Myxococcota; class Myxococcia; species Deltaproteobacteria bacterium. The sequence goes on along the minus strand of JACRBX010000047.1, from coordinate 50,373 downwards.
GGTCATCTCCGTCACGGCTTTGGCCCAGGCCGGAGCATCGGAGGCCCCGATGTGGAACATCTCGAGTCGCCCGGGTTCCAGACCGATTTCTTTCAACAGTTCTTTAGCATATTCCACTCGTTCTTTGGCTCTTAGATTTCCTTCCAGGAAATGGCAGTCGCCGATTTCTCAGCCGCCGACCAGGATGGCATCAGCCCCTTTTTCAAAGACTTTCAAGATGTGCTGAATATCGATCTTGCCGGTACAAAGATATTTGACAATCCGCACATTCCAGGGATATTGCAATCTCATGGACCCGGCCATATCAGCCGCCGTATAGGTACAATAGGTACAGACCATGGCAATGATTTTAGGTTCGAATGATTCAAACATAATAAATTAACGGTGCAAGGTACATGGTTCAAGGTTCAAGGTAAAACCAACCGTGTGTCTTACACCTTCCCCCAATAGTTAGCCCAGGTTCAAGATGTCAGGTTTAAATGGGTTGATTGACGCACACTGAACATTTAATGTTCGCCGAACGGTTTTACCTTACACCTTATACCTTGTACCTTACACCTTTCTTTCAACACGCCTCCAATAAAGCTATAAACTGTTCGTCCTTGGAATGGCCTACCTGAATGGCCCCCTGGGGACAGGCCGTGGCGCAGTTCCCGCATCCCTGGCAGGCGGCCGGGTTCATTTCAGCAAAATGGCGTTCATTGATCATGGGAACCCCAAAAGGACACACCCGGACACAGGTCAGACAAGCGATGCATAACTCTTCATCCACCACAGCCGTCTTACCGCCGACCTGAATCTGTTTCTGGCCCAGGATCGTGGCTGACCGGGCTGCGGCCCCTTTAGCCTGGACAATGCTTTCTTCCAGGGATTTAGGGCCGTGCCCCAGACCGCAGAGAAACATCCCGGCATTGGCAAAGTCCAAGGGTCTCAGTTTAATATGAGCCTCCAGGAAAAAACCATCGGCATCCAGCGGGAGTTTCAGCGTTGTGGCCAGATTTTTAATTTCCGGGGCCGGGCGTATGGCCGCTGAAAGGGCCAGATAATCCGGCCTAAGGATGAGGTAGGCTTTAAGGCTTTGGTCCATAACCGTGACCTTCAAGCCGCCTCCTTCTTCCACGACTTCGGGTTTGACTTCAAAATCAAAGCGGATAAACCGGACGCCGGCCTCCCTGGCCTGTTTATAATAGAGCTCTTTCCGGCCGTACGTCCGCATATCCCGGTACAGGATAATAACCTCGGTTTTCGGGCTGATTTCCTTGATCCTTAAGGCATTGGCCACCGCCGTGGAACAACAAACCCGACTGCAGTAGGGATGCTCTTCTTCCCGGGAACCCACACATTGGATCATGACGACCTGCTTAGCCCCCTGGATTTTTTCCGGTTGCTGAAAAAGCCAGTCCTGGAATTCCAGTTGGGTGACCACACCGGGATGCTTCCCAAACAGATACTCTTTCGGCAGATACTCCGAGGCCCCGGTTGCCACAATAGCCACGCCGTGGTCAATCGAGACCTTTTCCCCGTTTTTTGCAATAGTACTCGTAAATTGGCCGATAGACCCTTTCATGTCCAGGACCTGGCTTTCGGTATAGACCTGAATCCCGGCATGTTCGGTTACCTGTTTAATCAACCGGCCCACATAATCCTGCACACCCCTTTCTTCCAGGGTCTGATGCAGTCTCAAAGCCTGGCCACCCAACCGATCGGATTGTTCGATCAGGCAGGTCTCGAATCCCTGTTCGGCCAGGTTGAGGGCCGCCGTCATCCCGGCCACACCCCCGCCTAGGACCAGGCCCTTTTGGATTACATCGAGCGGACGGTCATAAAGGGATTCCAAACGCCCGGCCCGGGCCACGGCCATGCGCACCAGATCCTTGGCCTTTTCCGTGGCCAGCCCCGGTTCGCTCTGATGGACCCAGGAGCATTGGTCACGGATATTGGCCATCTCAAAGAGGTATTTATTCAGTCCGGCCTTGCGCAGCGTATCTTGAAATAAACCTTCGTGGGTCCGGGGGGAACAGGAGGCCACGATAACCCGGTTCAAGCCCTGTTCTTTTATGATTTGCTGCATCCGTTCCTGGCTGTCCGTCGAACAGGTAAAAAGGAAGTGATCGGCATAAACAACCTGGGGCAGGGTTTTGGCATATTCCGTCACCTGATCCACATCCACCACCCCGGCGATATTGATGCCGCAATGGCAGATCAGCACCCCGATCTTCGGTTCTTCCCCGGCCACCGTCCGTTCTTCCGGAAAGACCAATTCCCTGATCTTCGTGCCCCGGGCCCCCGAGAGCAAGGCGGCCGCTTCCCCGGCTGCACCGCTGGCCTGGGTTACCGTCTCCGGAATATCCTTGGGGTTTTGAAAGACACCGCTGGCAAAAATTCCCGGTTGAGAAGTTCCCAGCGCATTAAAAGGCGGCGCCTGGCTGAAACCAAAGCGATCGGTCCGGATATCTAATATCCGGGCGAGCTGCCGGGATTCGGAATGGGGCTTGAGGCCTACCGAAAGGATTACCAGGTCGAATTCCTCATTCTGGAAAGCATTGTTCTCATCAATATAGGAGATGATTAAATCGTGGGTCTTGGGATGCTCCACCACCCGGGAAATCATACTGCGCACATAGCGGACCCCATGCTCATGCCTGGCCCGTTCATAATAACGGTCAAAGCCTTTGCCTTGGGCCCTCAGGTCGATAAAAAAAATCGTCGGTTCCAGAGAAGGCAAATGTTCTTTGGCAATAACGGCCTGCTTGGTAGCAACCATACAGCAGACATAGGAACAGTAATCCTGGTTGATGGAGGCATCCCTGGAGCCGACACACTGGATCCAGGCCACCCTCCGGGGTTCCTGAGCGTCTGAAGGCCGCTGGATATGACCCATAAAGGGACCGGAGGCCGAAAGGAGGCGTTCGAATTCCAAACTGGTCAAGACATTGGGATATCGGCCGTAACCGTATTCTCCTTTAAGACGGGCATCAAAGATTTCAAACCCGGGAGATAAAATAACCGCCCCCACCTGAAGAGAAATATCCTCTCCTTTCATGGCATGATCGATAGCCCCGGGCTTGCAGGCCTCGAGGCATTGATAGCACTCGGAACAGATTCCGCAGGCCAGACAGCGGGCCGCTTCCGTCCGGGCTTCCTCTTCGGTCATGACCTGGACCACTTCTTCAAATCGGGTCCGGCGTCTGTTGGGATCGGTTCGCCGGGGTTTACAACGAGGGGATTTGGCTATACCCTGAATATCCGGCCGGGCCGGTTCGAAAATTTTCTCCCGGTCCGCGGCCAGATCCTTCCCTTGTAAAAAACGATCAATGGAAAGAGCCGCTTCCTTGCCTGCGGCTATGGCCTCGATAACCGTCTTTGGCCCGGAAACCGCATCTCCACCGGCAAAAACCCAGGGAAGGTCGGTCTGAAAGGTAACCGGATCGACCTCCAGGGTCCCAAAGGGAGAAACCTTAACGCCTGCTGGAAGCTTCAGCTTTTCCATCTCTGGTTGTTGGCTGACGGCCGTAATCACCCCGTCTACGGGAATCGTAAAAAGGGAACCTTCGATGGGTACCGGTCTCCGTCGGCCCGAGGCATCCGGATCACCCAACTCCATTTTAAGACATTCAATGGCTTTAAGCTTGCCCCCTTCATCTCCAATAAATTTCATCGGGGCGGTCAGGTAATGGATGGACACCCCTTCCTCAAGGGCCTCTTCAATTTCTTCTTCGTAGGCCGGCATTTCCTCCCGGGTCCGCCGGTAAAGGACCATGGCCTCTTCGGCCCCCATCCTCAGGGCGGTCCGTACGGAATCGATGGCCACATTGCCGCCGCCTATGACGGCTATCTTTTTCCCCAACGATTTCTGTTGACCCAGGGCTGTCCGCCTGAGGAAATCCACTCCGGCCACCACACCTTCCAGGTCTTCCCCTTCAAGCCCTAAACGAATCCCTTGATGGGCCCCGACACCGATAAAAACGGCCTCAAATCCCTTCTCTTTGAGATCTGCCAGAGTATGATCAGGCCCAATTGGTGCATTCAAATGAATTCGGACCCCCAGGCCTTCAATGGCCTTAATTTCCCTTGCCACCACCTCTTTGGGCAAGCGGTAGGTGGGAATCCCGACGGTCAACATGCCCCCGGCCACGGGCAAGGCCTCAAAAACCTCTACGGAATATCCCTGTAAAGTTAGATAATAGGCGCAGGTCAGCCCGGCCGGCCCGGAGCCAACAACGGCTATCTTCCGGGGCTTTTTCCCTTCCACCAGGGGAAGCCTTACCGGTTCTTGATTTCTCTCATAATCGGCCACAAAGCGCTTGAGGTCCCGGATGGCTACCGAGGCATCCACCTCTTGTCGCAAACAGGCTTCTTCGCAGGGATGGGTACAAACATAACCGCAGACAAAAGGCAGGGGGTTTTCCTGCCGAATGAGATTCAGGGCTTCGGCAAACTTTCCCTGGGCAATCAGGGCCACATAGCCCTGGACGCTGATGTGAGCCGGGCAGGCGGCCTTGCAGGGAGAGGTACCCCGCCGGTCGATGGCAAAGGCCGAAGGTACGGCTTGTGGAAAATGTCGGTAAATGGCCTTCCGGCGGTTGAGCCCAAGATTAAAATCGGCCGGGACTTCGACGGGACAGGCCTTAATACATTCTCCGCATCCGGTGCAGGCCTCTTCCTTGATCAATCGGGGTTCCCGATATAAAGCAACGGTAAAATTCCCCGGTTCTCCCTCGATCCCTTTTATCCGGGTCCGGGTTATAATTTCGATATTGGGGTTACCGGCTACTTCGATCAATTTAGGGGAAATCATACAAGTGGAACAGTCGTTGGTCGGAAAGGTCTTGTCCAACTGGGCCATAACCCCGCCAATGCTGATGTTCTTCTCTACCAGATAGACCTTAAAGCCCGCATTGGCCAGATCCAGGGCCGATTGCATGCCGGATATACCGGCCCCGGCAATTAATACGGCTCCAATTTTATGGTCTACGGTTTGATTCATGGGAGTTAGTACGAAAAAAACGTTCGGCGTTAAGCGTTCGGCGTTCGGCGAAACCCATTTTCATTGTTCGTGGCCTACAAAACAGGCATGGGGGCTTAGTACGAAAATATATTCCGATTTCGGATTTTAGATTTCGGATTTCGGAATTAAAAGGAAACTCTCCTTCGATATTCATGATTCGATATTCGATATTCGATATTCGCATTTTCATGTTTCGTGGTGTTCGTGCGGGCATGAGGGCTTACACCGTGATGTTTCTCAGGGGAGTCTATTTCCCCAGATACGCATGACGGACTTTTTCATCAGCCAGAAGTTCCTGGGCCGGGCCTTCCAGGGCTACGGTGCCGGTTTCCAGGACATAACCGTATCCGGCGATCTGTAAAGCAGCCCGGGCATTTTGCTCCACCAGCAGGATAGTCGTTCCTTGCTCATTCAGTCGCCGGATGACTTTAAAAATTTCGTGTACCACCAGAGGGGCCAGGCCCATGGAGGGTTCATCCAGAAGGAGGAGTTTTGGACGGGACATCAAGGCCCGGGCAATAGCCACCATCTGTTGTTCCCCTCCGCTCATGGTTCCAGCCAATTGCTTGGCCCGCTTCTTCAGAACGGGGAATAAATTAAACACCCAATCCAGTTTTTCTTCGATCTCGTTCTTGAATTTCCGATTATGATACAGATAGGCCCCCAGATGCAAATTGTCCAATACGGTCAAGTGGGCAAACAACTGACGGCCTTCCGGGACCTGGGAAATCCCCAGGGCAACAATTTTTACCGGGGAATGGTGGATGATATTAATATCCTGATAGCGTATCGTTCCGCTCCTGTTTTGAATCACCCCCGATATGGCTTTCAGTAATGTGGTTTTCCCGGCCCCATTGGCTCCGATGATGGTAACAATATCTCCGTCCCCCACTTTGATGGAGACGTTTTTTAAGGCTTGAATCGTTCCATAGAACGCATTAACCCCCTTCAGATCAAGCATATTCCATCTCTCCGCCCAAGTAAGCCTCAATCACTTTGGAATCGTTCTGAATAAATTCCGGCGGTCCTTCGGCAATCTTCTGGCCGTAATTAATCGCCACGATTTCGTCGGAAACCTTCATCACCAGACTCATATCATGTTCAACCAGCAGAATAGTTTTCCCGCTGTCCCGGATAGCATAAATCAGTTCCGACATCCTCTGGGTTTCCGATTCATTGAGTCCGGCAGCCGGTTCATCCAGCAGGATCAGGGTCGGTTCGGTGGCCAGGGCGCGAAGGACTTCCAGGGTTTTTTGTTCCCCTAAGGGAAGGCTGGTCGAGGGGAGGTGGGCTTTGGCAGAAAGCCCGGCCATCTCCAATAAGTTGAGGGAATTTTGAAGGATCTCGGTCTCCTGCTTTTTCATGCGGGGTAGACGAAGGCCGGAAGCCAGCAAGCCGCTGTTAAACCGACAGTGACAACCCACCATGATATTTTCCAGAACGGTCATGTTTCCAAACAGTTCAACGGTCTGAAACGTCCGGGAGATCCCCAACCCGGCAATCAGATAGGGCTTCTGGCCGGTAATATCTCCGCCCTGGAAAAAGATGCGCCCTTCGGAGACCGGATACACTCCGGTAATCAGGTTGAAAAGGGTGGTTTTCCCGGCCCCATTGGGACCGATGATCGATTTGATCTGCCCGGGACGGACCTCAAAAGACAAATCGACAATGGCCATCAAGCCACCAAAGGCCTTTTTTAAGCCTTCAATCCGTAAAAGAGGTTCTGCCAAGATCAGTTTTTCCCCCGCCTGAACAGTTTTCGGATTAAAACAGGAGTGCCTTCCAAGAACCCTTCCGGCATGAATAACAAGATGGCCAGAAGAATGGCCCCATAGACCAGGATGTCGTATTGTTCGAAGACCCTGAGATATTCCGGCAAAAAGGTTAAGAGGGCCGCTCCCAGGATAGAACCCCAGATATTTTGGATGCCCCCGATAACCCCCATCATAAGGAACAGGATGGAAGTCATGAGCCCGAAATTATTAGGTGCGATAAAATTAACAAAATGGGCATAGAGGCTGCCGGCGATGGAGGCATAAATAGCACTCAGAACAAAAACCTGGATTTTATACAGAGAAAGGTTGACCCCCATGGCATTGGCCGCAACTTCACTACCATGCATGGAACGCAGGGCCCGCCCCACTCGGGAATGGAGCAGGTTAAGAGAGAACCACAGGGCTAAAAGGACAATCCCCCAGACCAGATAATAGAAGCGGAAACTGGAGTTGAATTGAAAACCACCGATGTGGACCCCTGGAATATTGGAAAGCCCTGATGGCCCTCCGGTCAATTCCATCAGTTCATTAAAAAATATAAAGACAATTTCTCCTATCCCTAAGGTGGCCACGGCCAGATAATGGCCCTTCAACCGCAGGGCCGGTATGCCGATGATAATGGCCACTACAATCGAAAGAAAGATCCCTGACAAGAAGGCCAGGTAGATGGATAATCCGTATTTGGCTGCCAGAACCCCGGTGCAGTAGGCTCCGATACCATAAAAAGCGGCATGCCCTAAGGATATCTGGCCGGCATAGCCCATCAGGAGGCTAAGACCCATAACCACCAAACTATTGATACCCATAAAAACCAGAACACTCAGGTAATAATCCCCTCTGATAAATAAAGGGATCAGGATAACCAGAAAGGTGAGTCCGAGGAGTTTAAGGTAGTTTTGTTTGCCCATCCCTGTGCCAGCCCCTAAATTTTTTTAATCTTCCCGACTTCCGCACTGCCGAATATGCCACTGGGTTTGATAAAGAGGACCAGGATCAGGATAATTAAGGCAATGGCATCCTTGAAACCGGATGAGATAAACCCCGCCGAAAAGGATTCTATCACCCCGATGATAAACCCGGCAACTACAGCCCCTGTTCCCATACCCAGACCGCCCAGCACGGCCGCGCAAAACCCTTTTAGGGCCAGAAGAGGCCCCCGATCGTATTCCATGAGGGCAATGGGGGTGATGCTGGCTCCGGCTACCGCTCCCAAAGTAGCGCTCAGGGCAAAAGAAAGCAGGACCATCTTGGAGACATTGATCCCTACTAAACTGGCAGCCAGACGATTTCCTGAGCAGGCACTCATGGCCTTGCCGGTAATGGTTCGATTAAAAAAAAGATTCATCCCAATAACGGCCAGCAATGAAAGGCCCAGGACCCAGAAGATCTGAGGCAAAATAGCTGCGCCGGCCACAATCAGGGGCTGACCGGAAGAAAAGGGGGGAAGGCTGTAAGGGTCTTTCCCCCAGATAAACATGGCAATTCCCCGGAAAAAAATCGACACGGCCACGGTGATAATCAGCAGGGTCATTAACGGGGCATTTTTCAAAGGGTTGATAAAAAACCGCTCATAAAAAACCCCCACCAGGGTAATCAGGACCAGAGTGATGAGAAAGGAAAAAAACATGGGAATCTTCAGGGTAACGGTCAAAAAAACCATAACCAGACCCCCGAACATGACAAATTCTCCCTGGGCCAGATTGATGATGCCGGTGGCGTTATAGATGATGGTAAACCCCAACCCGACCATGGCATAGATGCTGCCAACGGTCAATCCAGTCACTAAATATTGAATAATCTGACTCTGGAGGTCCATTTTGCGCCTTCACTCTGAAACAATTAACAAAAGGGGGGCAAGTTCGGAGTTTAGAGTTCGGAGTATAAGGTTTATAGTATAGTCCGTCTACAAACTCCCAACTCCGAACTCCGAACCCTATGCTTATTCACTTATTTGGCAAATTCCCAATCGCCTTTGACCACTTGAATCATTTCAAAAGCGGTATGATCCAACCCGGTATGGTCCGTAGGAGACATGTTAAAGACCCCGCCGGTCCCAGGCCACTTTTTAATATGGTTTTCAATATAATCCCGGATCTTGGTTTTATCGGTCCCCACATTTTTAATCGTTTCAATCAGCATCATTAAGGCATCATAACCATGGCCTCCGAAGGTGGAAACCTCGGCCTTATACTTTTTTTCAAATTCCTGGGCATACTTGGAAAGAACCGTATATTGCGGATGATTTTTGGGCAGTTTATCCCAGACCACCAGTCGCCCCAAAGGAGAGATGACCCCTTCGGCCGCACCGCCGGCCAATTCGATATTTTTCTTGCTCCCAAAACCATGGCTTTGATACAAGGGAATCCCCATGGCCAGGGCCTTCCAGTTTTTGGTCACCACCACCTGGACCGGGCCGACAGACCAGTTGATGACCCCCTGGGCCCCGCTGGCTTTAACCCGCGTCAACTGGGCAGTCATGTCTGAATCCTTAGGTCCGTAGACTTCATCGGCGGTAAGGGTAATACCGAATTTGGGAGCCAACCGTTTAAGTTCCTTCCGTCCTGAATCACCAAAGGCTGCACTGACACTGATGATCCCGACTTTACTGATCCCTTTTTTCTTCAGGTAATTGTAAATCGCTTCGACGGCCTGGGTGTCGGTTTGAGGCGTCTTAAAAATCCAGGGACGTTGGGTTTTGGGAACCTCAAAAGCCGCCTTGGGGCTTTCAACGATCCGCTTATATTCATCGGCCGGTGTGACGATTTGCAAAGCTGCAGCCATGGAAATCATCGGGATCTGAGCCTTTTCGCAAATGGGGGCCATGGCCATGGATTCGCCGGTGGTGGAAGATCCGACCACTGCGACCACTTTTTCCCTTTCGATCAGCTTTTTAGTCGCCAGAACCGCCTGGCTCTCTTCGCTTTTGGAATCTTCGATGATAATTTCCACCGGAGTCCCTTTGATTCCCCCTTCTTTATTGATCCAATCCTGAATCAACAGGGCAGTGTTTTTTTCCGGTTCACCGAGGAAGGAGGCTGGACCGGTGATGGAGGCAATGAATCCGATTTTGATGGGTTCAGCCGCCATCAGGAGGCCGGCCAGGCTAAAGGTTAACAGGATGGCACCCAGAAAGATCCAATATAATTTTTTCATAACGTTTCTCCCCTTTCTCCTCAAAAAAGATTAAAGGCTTCATTTAAGTTTGTTAAGAAATGCTTTCCGTTTCCTGTTGTTATGAAGTTCTTCCCCCCCTCCCTTCTGTCTGGTTTTCGAAGACCTCCAAGGGATAATGACTTTTAAATAGCTATATTATTACCTGGTTATCCTGTCAAGAGATTTAATTAACGGAGATCCATCGAACCGGATTTTTAATCCCTGGTGCTGATATTGATAGACAACGCATCTTTTGTCAACCTTAATTCATCTCTTTGCTATCACATCAAAAATAAAAACTTGACACTCCAAAATACCTTGGTTATATAGTGAATGAGACATCATTCACAGAAGTCCTATGCGCGATCTCAATAAACGAGAAAAAATATTACGAGCAGCCGTCAGTGTATTTGCCCGGAAAGGCTTCTATCAATCCAAAGTTTCCGAGATTGCCGAAACCGCCAATGTGGCGGACGGGACCATTTATCTCTATTTTCACAATAAAGATGATATCTTGATCAGCCTTTTTGAAGAGGCCATGACCAGGATTATCGATGAAATGCGCTCTCAGATCGCCAAGGAAACGGATCCCCGGAAAAAAATTGAAAAATTTGCCAGGATCCATATGGGAATGGTTAAAAAGGATAGAGCGTTAGCTGAGGTTATTCAGGTGGAGACCCGGCAAAGCAGTAAATTTATGAAAGAATATGACAATCGCAAATTCGCCCAATATTTGGATTTAATTTCGGAGATCATTATTGAAGGACAATCCCAAAAAGTCTTCCGCCAGGACATTAATCCCGGGATCGCCAAACGGGCCTTTTTTGGCGCTCTGGATGAATTGTCCAGACTTTGGGTCCTGGCGCCTCAAAAAAAATATTCGATCCCCACGGCGGCCAAACAGATCAGTGACTTTTTCTTAAAAGGATTAACGGCCTGATTATTGTACAATCAAAAAAATACCGGCCCTTCCGATCGAACGGGGATGGGCGGAAAAGGAGGAAAAGGTGAATATATTAACCTGTATCAAACAAGTTCCGGATACCGAAACGCAAATTAAAATCGATTCCGGGGGAAAAGGGATTCAAACCGCTGACATTAAATGGGTGATGAACCCTTATGATGAATTTGGAGTGGAAGAAGCCCTGCGTATTAAGGAAAAAACAGGGGGTAAGGTGACTGTGATCGGCGTCGGGCCTCAACGGGTCGTAGAATCCTTGCGTACGGCCCTGGCCATGGGGGCCGATGAGGCTATTCACGTCGATGATCCGGCAGCCGATGGAGGGGATGCCCTGGCCATGGCCCGGGTCCTGGCCGCGGCGGTAAAGGGAGTGCCCTTTGATCTTATTTTCTGCGGCCAGCGCGCTGTGGATGACGACAATGCCCAAGTGGGCGCCGCCTTGTCGGAACAGTTACAGATCCCTTTATTGTCGGTTATTACCAAGGTGGAAATTTCAGAGGACAAGACCAAAGTTAAGGTTCATCGTCCGGTGGAAGGGGCCACCTGGGTCCTTGAAACCTCCTTGCCGGCTCTTATTACTACCCAAAAAGGCTTGAACGAACCTCGTTATGCTTCTTTGCCAGGGATCATGAAGGCCAAGAAAAAACCCCTGACGGCCAAGAAGCTCGGTGACTTAGGCCTTTCTCCGGACCAGGTCGGGGAAGCGGGCTCCAAGTTAAAGATCAGATCCTTAACCCCGCCTCCCGAACGCCAACCCGGTAAAATCGTCGAAGGAGAAACGATTCAAGAGAAAGGATTGTTACTGGTCAAGTTATTACGAGAAGAAGCCAAAATTATTTAGTGAAGGAGAAGAGGTTATGGCAAAAGGAATATGGATTATTGCGGAACAAAGAGGGGGAACCCTGCGCAAGATATCGTTTGAATTGGTTAGTGAAGGAAGGCGTTTGGCCGATCAATCGGGACAGCCCCTGGCGGCAATCGTTATAGGCCATCAAATCGGCGAGGAAGCCAAAAAATTAGCCGCCTATGGAGCGGAGACTATTTATATTGCCGATGCCCCTGAACTGGCGGCCTATACCCCGGAAGCCTATACGGCGGTCCTGGCCGAACTCATCAAGGCCAACGAACCGGATATCGTTTTAGGGGGGGCCAGTCAACAAGGCAAGGAGTTGGCGGCCAAGTTAGCGGCCAGACTTTCAACCGGTTTGGCCATGGACTGCGTCGGCCTCCGTTTGGAAGACGGATTATTGGTCGCCAAACGGCCCATGTACGCCGGTAAAATCTATGCCGAGGTGGTTTGTGAGACCGCCAGGCCCCAGATGGTAACAGCCCGCCCGAATGTCTTTGCCATTCTTGAGCCCGATACCAACCGCACCGCTGAGACTGTTCCGGTTCCGGTCTCTCTTAAGCCGGAAGATCTGCGGACCACCCTGGTGGAAGAGCTTGCCGATCAAAGCGGCAAAGTAGATCTTACCGAGGCCACTTGTATCGTTTCCGGCGGCCGCGGCATGAAGGGTTCCGAGAACTTCATCATTCTGGAAAAACTGGCTGCGATCATCGGGGCCAGTGTCGGCGCCTCCCGTTCAGCCGTAGATGCCGGCTGGCGTCCCCACACCGATCAAGTGGGACAAACGGGCAAGGTCGTCAATCCCAATCTTTATATCGCCTGCGGTATTTCTGGGGCGATTCAGCATCTGGCCGGTATGGGATCATCCAAGGTTATCGTGGCCGTCAACAAAGACGCGGACGCCCCGATTTTCCAGAAGGCCGATTATGGGATCGTCGGCGATCTTTTTGAGGTGGTTCCGGTTCTCGAAGAAGAATTTAAAAAGATCATGTAAAAAGACAAACTTTTTTTCAGACAGGACAAACAGGATTTAAGGTCAACAAGTTATCCGGTCCATCCTGTAAATCCTGTCTGAAAAAACTTCCTCAAAATTTCCATACCATGCAACGTTACGGTCTGCCGGCTGATGTAGGTTTCCGGACAGGCGACTCCGGCTTGCTCCCTAAGAGACCCACCCTGGTCCTGATTCACGGGGCCGGCGGAAGTTCCCAGTCTTTTCTGCCGCAACTGAGGGGCTTGGATCGTTTTTTAAACATACTGACCCTGGAACTCCCCGGTCATGGAAATACTACGGGTCCGGGGAGGACCTCCATTTCCTCTTACGCCCAATGGGTTCACGAAACCCTGACGGGGCCTTTCTTCGACACCTTTTTCCTCGGCGGTCATTCTATGGGCGGGGCTATCGCTCTGGAGATTGGCCTGCGATTTCAGGAGAAAATCCAAGGTTTGATTTTGATTGCCACCGGGGCCACTTTGGGAGTTTCTCCCAAGATAGTATCCGGATTAAAGAAACAGCCGGACGAAACCCTGGCCAAGATCATTCAAGGGAGCTTTGCCCAGGGGACTCCCCCCCAGCTTATCAGGCAATCCATCCAGTTAATGGAGCAAACCCCGATCCCCGTTATTCAGGGAGATTTTCAGGCCTGTGATCATTTCGATCGACAGGAAGAAGTCTCAACTATCAAAATCCCAACGCTGATCCTGGTCGGAGATCAAGATGTCATGACTCCACCGGCCTCTTCTCACTTTCTTCAAAAAAAGATAGCTTCCTCCCGGCTCATCCTGATTCCCGGAGCAGGACACCTGGTGATGTTGGAAAAACACAAAGAGGTCAATCAGGCTGTTCGGGATTTCGTCCTGTTAAATTTCAGGATGCAAGATGCAAGTTTCAAGTGGAGAATACCTCAAAAGGGCTATGGGCAATAGGCTATGGGCTATGGGCGAAGAAAAACTTGAAATCGTTTAACCTACAGCTCCTGGTCTATAGCCCTTTTTTAATATATTTTCCTGATTCGTTCCCCCCCAGGCAAAGGCCTGGGGATTTAGAATGAAAGAATGAAAGGGGCTTGGGAAGGGGGATTAAATATTTTCGGCCGGGAGTTTAAGGGATTTGAGACTCAGTTTATCTCCGGGTTTAATCAGACCTTTCGAGGAAAGCCTGTTCCAGGCCCGGATTTGATCAGGGGTCGTATTAAATTTTTCGGCGATTTCCGACAGGTTGTCTCCTTTTTTAACCGTATAAGTCACAAGTTTAATGCCACTCTTCCCTTCGGCTTTGAATTTTTTCTGATTTAACTTGCCGGGTTTCCCGTTTTCTTTCTTTCCTTCTCGATCGGAATTACCCTTGGGAACAAACAAGGTCAAGGTGCTTCCTGCCTGGACTTTTTTGCCTCCTTTAGGATTCCATTTTTTAATCATAGCAATCTTAACATCAAATTTTTCGGCAATAGAAGAAAGGGAATCTCCCTTTTTAACCTTGTATTGGATGCGACGAATCTGGTCCTCTTTTTCATTTTCATTATGGGCAACGAAAGAAACCTTTTTCCCCCTGGAGGTTCGGGATGCCCGAAGGGATGCGGTTTTATCGAACTGGTTTTCACGGTCGATTAAATCAACATCAGGTGCAGATCCGGAAGACCCCCCTTTTTGGGGAATTAATAACACCAGGCCGGCATTAAGCTGGCCTTTGCCCTTAATCCGGTTAACCCGGGCGATCAGGCTGGCTTTGACCCCGTATCTCCTGGCAATGGAAGCCAGGCGCTCCCCTTTCCTGACCCGGTGTTCAGCATAGGTAACCACCGGTTTTGGTTTTACTAACTGGGCATAATTTTCCAGGAGTTTTTCTTTGGTTCCATTGGGAATACGAAGGGCATAGCTGGAAACTCCCGGTGGCGTAATCCATCGCTTTAATTCCGGGTTCAAATCGACAATGGTCTCCAGGTCCACCCCGCAGGCGGTGGCGACATCTTTTAATTCCACATTTCCCGGAACGGTGGCTTCTTCAAAGGAAAGAGGCGGGAAGTAGGGAATATTATCAAATCCGTACTTTTCGGGTTCTTTGGCAATCAGGGCGGCCGCAATCATCTTGGGAACATATTGTTTGGTTTCTTCTTTTATATAATGACAATGGTCGGCCGTGATTTCCCAGAAATTCTGGGCGTTATAAAGGGCCAGGGCCCTGGAAATCTTTCCTTCACCGGCATTATAGCCGGCGGCCGCCAGATACCAGGAACCAAAGCGATTAAAAAGATCGGACAGATGCTTGGCTGCTGCCCTAGTGGATTTAATGGGGTCTTTCCGTTCATCCACCCAGGAATTGACTCGAAGGCCGTATCGCTCTCCGGTCTCCCGGATGAATTGCCAAGGCCCTACGGCATGGGCCCTGGAATAGGCCTTGGTGCTGAAGCCGCTTTCGATCATGGCCAGATAGACTAAATCCTCCGGCAAGGCGTGTTCGTTTAAAATCTTTTTCATCATCGGTATATAACGGCTGGACCGGGCCATCCAAAGGGAAAAACGGTTACGGAGTCTGGTCTGGAAATAGTCGATAAAGTATTCCACCTGGTCATTAATCACAATAGGAAAATCGAAAGAGGCCTTTATTTTGGGTTCTCTTCCCTTTTCGAGTTCTTTTAATTCTAAAATAACCTTTTCTTTGATTTCTTCATGAGAAGGTTTGATGATTGGAGGAAGATCATTGGCCACAACATCAAGAGCCTCTTCATCCACCAGGACCGGAGGGATCAATTCAAAAGTTTCTGAAGGTGACGATGAAAGGTTGGGATTTTTGGCTGTTGGTGTGGGTATTAATTCAGGAACGGGAGGGGATTTGAAAGCTGTGGGGTTGGGAGGCGCCAACGCATACGAATTTGAAGGAACAGCAATCAGACATATTATAAACAGCCAACATACCTTCAACCAATCAATTCCACTCATTCCCCACCCTTTCTTTTCTATACTGGTGTACGCGGCCTTAGAGTACTCGGCTGCCCATGCGCTACTCTGATTTATAAGGGGATGACCACACTTACCTTGATTAGGTATCATATCTTTTCAATAAATGCAACCCAAAAAATTTATGGAAACAAAATTAAAATTTAACGCCTGTAATGAGATTTTCTTTTTTTAAGGCATCAAAGTTCTGAAGGTCTTTTATGGCCTGGCCTATTTTGTTGATATGGACTGAAAAGTCCTCTCCGGCCTGCCCCATTCCCGGCAGGGAACCAATTTTTTGGGCCAGGGCTTCCCCCCGGGCTAACAGGGAATTGACCTTATCATAAGGGACTTCTAAACCCTTTTGCAGCCGCTCGGAAGTCTCTCGAAGCTGGTTCAAGACTTCCAAAATCTCATCCTTGACTTCCAATAAGTTCTGCATTTCATCTTCTGGGGCTTCATTTTGGGCCATCGGCTATTCTCCTCTAAATTGGGCGAATGTATTTGTTTTGTATGGCAATGTCTAGGGATTTTCAATCCCTCGGCTGTTATCAAAAACGGCAGGGAAGGACTTCCACTTGTTTGAATTAAAATTCTCTTCGGAAGACTCAATTTTTTCGTTGATTATTTTGGATAGGGGATTTGGATAGGGGATGAAACTCTTTGACTTCCTAGGGGTTCAGGCCTGATCCGGCTCACTCAGAGTTTCGAACTGGTCAGGTAAAAAATGACGCGCCGCTGGAAGGCTTTGTTATGTTCCTCAACGGTCTTTTGCAACAAATCCTGGTCCTTTTTTATCAAACAATCCATCATTTGCAAATGATCCTGATCGACGGATTTGTAGTGCTGACGGATATCATCTGTAATATCCATTCTGCTGCCGAACGAGAGATAGGACAATCGGTTGACCTCGTTACGGACATCTTTTAAAGCCCGAATCAGGTATTCATTGGCCGAGCATTGCGCGAAGTGCATGTGAAAACTATGGTTGGACAAGACCATCTCCAGGACGTCGTTAGTCTCAATAGCTTTCTCAAAACGCTTCTGAGATTCTTCCATCATGGGCAGATACTTGGATGGATCTTGACGTATGGCTAAAGAAACTACTCCCATCTCCATGATATGCATAGCCTCAAACATGGCTTTGACGTTCTGAACCGTTAAGGGCCTGACAATAAACCCTTTGCTCGGCTGGGTCTCGACTAAAAACTCTGAAGCTAACCGCAGTAAGGCCTCCCGGATAGGGGTGCGTCCGATCCCTAATTGGTGGACCAATTGTTTCTCGTCCAGATGCTGCCCCGGCTCCAGATCGAGAGTAATGATTTTCTTATGAATAAGATGGTAGGCTTGAATGCCCATGGGAATCTTGGGCGCTTTTTCAATTTTAGCCATAGAAAGTTGCCTCTTGAAGGGTATTCATTTAATAACAAGTTGTTTTTATATAACAAATTATTAGTTTGGTCAAGTGTATCGCCACCCATTTCCAATGTCAAATAATAAATTAATAAAAATATTTACAAAATATTTTTTTAATATATTTATTTTATTGACATAATAATATTTACAAGATATTTTTTGCATAGAAAAGCCCCCCACTTAGTGCTCCATAAGGGCTTGAACACGGTCCAATCCCAATCCTACGGCCCGGAGGCCAGAGGCGGCGACACACCGGCGGATGTCATCATTCCCGACAGGGATCTGTTTGATTTTATTTAATAGAAGAATCCCCAAAATAGTGTTAAAAAAAACAGAAAAATAAACTCATCAGAAACAAGGGAGTGAAGCAGGGCAAGAATATTCATTGAATAGTGTACTAAACCCAAAAAGACGAGGAGGAACTTATGAAAAAGCAATGGGGAATTTCGGGGATGTTGGTCTTAGTTGCTTTGGTTATGGGAATGGGAACGGCCTTGGCCGCCAATACGGTCAAGATAGGGGTTATCTATCCCCTGACCGGCGGGGCCGCAGCCGAAGGGCGGGAGCTCCGGGCCGGGGCCGAGCTGGCCCAAGAAATAGCCAATAATGTTTATCCCAACATGGCCATGACCATGGCCAAAAATTCAGGAATCAAAAGACTGGATGGGGCCAAGATCGAATTGATCTTCAAAGATCATGAAGGCAACCCGACCTTGGGGGCCGACTTGGCCAAGAAGTTGATTTTGGATGATAAGGTCGTGGGTATCATGGGTTGCTATCACAGTGCTGTAACCAAAACGGTCAGCGCCGTCTGTGAACAATACGGTACCCCCATGATCAACGATTCCTCCACCTCCCCGGATTTGACCGATCGGGGGTTCAAATGGTTCTGGCGGACCACCCCCCATGATGTGACCTTTACCAAAGACCTCTTCGAATTTTTAAAAGGCCTGACCGAAGGCAAAGCCAAGGGAGTAAAGGCCGTTCCCAAGGCGGAGATCGCCAATTTGGCCTCGGCTTGTGAAAAAACCGAGTGGGGGTCAAGTGTTTCTAAATTGATCGAAACTTTTTCCAAAGAATACGGCTTTACCGTTAAAAAGTCCATACTCTATGCCGGCAAATCCGTGGATCTTTCCAGTGAAGTGGGCTCGCTGAAGGCCGTTAAACCCGACGCCATGCTCTTTGCCTCTTATGCCTCGGACGCCATCTTAATGATGAAGACCCTCAAGGCCCAAAAGGCTCAACCCAAGATCGTTTGGGGACAGGATGCCGGATTTGAGGCTCCGGAATTCAAAAACACCCTTGGCGATGACATTGTCGGGGTCCTGACCCGGACGGTTTTTTTACCCAAAGTGGCCACGGTCAAAAAGGTGGCCGGACAGGTTAATGAATTTTATAAGAAAAAAACCGGCCATGATTTAAGCGGGGCCTCGGCCAGGGCCTTTACCGGTGTTCAGACCTGGGTGGAGGTTCTGGAAAAGGCCGGATCGACCAAACCGGCCGATATTCAGAAGGGGGCCAACACGATCCATATCCCCGGCAATCAACTCATTGTCCCCTGGGCCGGGATCAAATTCAATACCAGTGGGCCGGATCTGGGTCAGAATGCCTTGGGGTCCGGTATGATCGGCCAGTATCAGAAAGACAAGGATGGAAATATCACCCTGGAAATCGCCTATCCTTTTGACGTGGCCAGCGCGAACCTGATTTTTCCTTTTAAGGGTTTTTAACCCGATAGAAAGTTCGGAGTTAAGAGTTCGGAGTTCGGTTCGAAAACCTATGAATAGTCCTCAACCTTTGTAGGGGTGGGTTTTAAACCCGCCCCGGCCCTCGGTTTTCCTTGAACCTTGAACCCTGCGCCTTGGGCCTTTTCTTAAGAGAACACGGTTAATGGAAATCTTACTGAGCGCCATCGTATCCGGTTTGTTATTGGGGATGGTATTAGCCATCGTGGCCTTGGGACTGACCATTATCTTCGGTGTGATGGATATGGTCAATTTCGCCCACGGCGAATATCTGATGATCGGCATGTATGCCGGTCTATTGATTGCCCAGGTCACGGGTCTGGACCCTTTATTCAGCATCCCGGCCGCCGCTTTGTTCGGCTTTCTTTTAGGGCTCCTCTGTTATTACGGCCTGGCCAAATATCTGTTGCGGGGGCCCATGGTGGCTCAGCTCCTGGGCACCTTCGGGCTCATGCTTTTTTTGAGAAACCTGGCCTTGCTGCTCATGGGCTCCGAAGACCGGGCCGTCAATAAAGGGATCCTGGTGGGCAAGAGTTTTGAAATCGGCATGGGCGTGGTCCTTCCGGCCACCAAGTTGGCTGCGGCTTTTTTATCCGTAGCCGCCTTTTTAGCCATCTGGCTGCTCATGAACCGCTCCAAAATAGGCAGGGCCCTGACGGCTACGGCCTTGAACGCCGAAGGGGCCCGCTATATGGGCATCCGGACCGAAAGGATGAATGCCCTGGCCTGGGGTTTGGGCGGAGCCACGGCCACCATCGCCGGGGCCTTGCTGGTCAACTTCTGGTCGGTCAATCCCTTTGCGGGCCTTTTATTTACCATGATCGCCTTTACCATCGTGGCATTAGGGGGCTTCGGGAGCGTTCCCGGGGCCTTTTTGGCCGGTCTGGTGGTGGGCATCATTACCGAATTCCCGGGGATCTGGGATTTTTTTACCTATACGTTTCATATTAAGTGGATGGAGCAGGTCCCCATGACCTCTTTTAAATATACCCTGGTTTATTTGGTCTACTTCCTAATCATGGTCTTGCGGCCCCGAGGTCTGTTCGGATGGAAGCAATAAAAAACGCCCTGGATTTTTCGGATTTCACCCGGTTTGATCGGACCATAGCCGCTCTGGTAGGCCTTTTCCTGATCAGCTTCCCTCTGTTTTCCCACTCCAATTTTGCCCTGGCCACCCTGATCCAGTTTTTGATGTTCAGTGTCTACGGCATGGGCTGGAACACCATCGGCGGCTATGGGGGTCAGGTCGATCTGGGCAAGGCCCAGTACGTCGGCATCGGGGCCTATACCACGGCCGTGCTTTTGATCCGCTGGGATATCCCCTTTTGGTTTTCCATGCCGCTGGGTATGGCCCTGGCCGTGGGCTGGTCCTTTATCCTCGGCTACCCGCTGTTCCGTCTAAAGGGGCATTATTTTGCCATCGCCACCATCGCCACTTCCCTGGTGCTCAAGGATATTTTTGAGGTCTGGAATTTTGTCGGGGCCGCCCGGGGCCTGGAAATATCGCCCATCAAATATGCACCACCCGATTTTTTCCGTCTCATCTTCAAGGAGGACGTCTATTACTATTACCTGATCCTGGGGTTCTTTTTTATCGGCCTTTTTTATATGAACTGGTTTCGCAAGTCCAGGCTGGGGTTCCAGCTCCGCTCCATCAAAGACAATGAAGAAGTGGCCCGCTCCTTGGGCATCGACGTCCACTGGGCCAAAATCAAGACCTATGCCGTGGCCACGGCCTTTGTCAGCGCGGTCGGCTCTTTTCATGCCTGTTACATCAAAAACATCGAACCGGAAGATACCATGAGTTTGGACATCTCGGTTTTGATCGCCTTAATGGCCATGCTCGGCGGGGCCGGTTCCCTCTGGGGCCCGATCATCGGTGCGGCCATCCTTATCCCTTTGAAGAGCTATCTCAAAGAATGGTTGGGGGCCTCGGCCGGCCTGGTCGGGATAGACCTGATCATTTACAGCGCCATCATCATGGCCGTGGCCGCCTTTGAGCCCCGGGGAATCTGGGGGATCGTGGAAAAGGTCCGGCTTAAGAGGAGAAAATACCCATGAGCCTCCTCAAGGTCCAGGAAGTTTCCAAATATTTTGGGGGGCTGGTGGCCAACCAGCAAATCTCTTTCGATGTGGAAGAAGGGGAAATTGTGGGACTCATCGGTCCCAATGGGGCCGGTAAGACCACCCTTTTTAACTGTATCGCCGGGTATTACCCGGTAACCTCCGGACGGGTTTTTTTCCATGGCCGGGACATCACCTTCCTGAAAGATTTTGAGATCTCCCGAATGGGTTTGGCCCGGACCTTTCAGGTCTATGCCGCTTCCGGTGACCTCAATGTCCTGGAAAATATCATGATCGGGGCTTTTTTAAAAACCCCTTCCAGAAAAAAGGCCCAGGAGCGGTCCCATGAAGTGATGGACTTTATGGGCCTGAGGGCTCAGGAGAAAAACCGGATGACCGAAATCCCGGTGGCCGCCCAAAAAAGGGTCACCCTGGCCACGGCCTTGGCCACAGGGCCGAAAATGATCCTTTTGGATGAGGTGGCCGCCGGTCTGAACCCTTCGGAGATCGAGGAGCTGATCGCCCTTCTTTTACGAATTAATCAGGAAATGAAGATCACCCTCCTTTTGACCGAGCACGTCATGGAACTGGTGATGCGCTTAAGCAAAAAAGTGGTGGTCTTGGAAAGCGGTAAAAAGATCGCAGAAGGTGAACCCCGGAAGGTAATCCAGGATGAGGAAGTGATCAGGGCCTATCTGGGAGAGAGTTTTTTAAAACATCGGCAGGAAAAGGATAAGGCATAACTTGGGCATGTTGGACATAAAGCGCATCGAAGTCCGTTACACCGGGCTCCCGGTCATCCAGGACATCTCCCTCCGCGTGGATCAGGGGGAGCTGGTCTCTGTGGTCGGCGGGAACGGGGCCGGGAAGACCACCCTTTTCAAGGCCGTCATGGGGGTTCTGCGTCCGACCCAAGGTCAGATGACGTTTAACGGGATCGGCCTGATAGGGTTAAAGACCGCTGAAATCGTCCGCAAAGGCATCGTCTGCATACCGGAGGATCGAAAATTATTCCGGCCCCTTTCGGTGGAGGAAAATCTTTTTCTGGGAGCCTATGTCCTCAAGGACAAGGTGCGCATCGATGAGCTTTTAAGTCGGGTCTATACCCTTTTCCCCCGCTTGGGAGAGAGACGCCTTCAGGCCGCAGCCACCCTTTCCGGGGGAGAACAACAGATGCTAGCCATCGGCCGGGGTCTCATGTCCGATCCCAAGCTATTGCTCCTGGATGAACCCTCCCTGGGCTTGGCCCCCATCCTGGTGGATGAAGTCTTTCGGGTCATCGATCAACTAAAAAGTCAGGGCATGACCATCCTACTGGTGGAACAAAATGTGCGCGAGGCCCTGGAAATTTGTGATCACGGCTATATCCTGCAAACGGGTCGAACGATCCTGGAAGGCCCGGGAGAAGAACTTCTGAAAAGCGATGCCGTCCAAAAGGCCTTTCTGGGCCTCTAAATTAAAAGGCTTTCTCCATGGGTCATCCCAAAATCCTTCCCTGCGGCGATTCAGCCGTAGCCGTCGAATTCGGATCCGTCATCGATCCGTTGATAAACCGTGAGGTCTATGCTTTATTTAATAAGCTGAAGGCTGAGCCGCCATTAGGACTCATCGATTTAATCCCCACCTATCGCTCCCTCCTGGTCCAATACGATCCAACCGTGTTATCCTTTAAAGACCTTCAAAAAATCGTCTTCTCCTTTAGCGAATTATCGGGAGGCGCTGCCGAAACCGTGGGCCGTCTGGTCGAGATCCCGGTTTGTTATGGGAACGCCTATGGGCCGGATCTTAAGGTGGTGGCTGACTACCTTCATTTAACCGAAGAGGAGATTATTGAAATCCATTCGAAGGCCGTTTATCAGGTTTACATGATCGGGTTTACCCCGGGCTTTCCTTACCTGGGGGGATTGGACCCCCGGTTGTTTGCGCCTCGGAAAAAAGTTCCCAGGGAATTAGTCCCGGCCGGCACGGTTGGTATTGCCGACCAACAGACCGGGATCTATCCCATCGACAGTCCCGGGGGCTGGCAGTTGATCGGACGGACCCCGATCAAGCTTTTTGACCTGGACCGGGAAGAGGTCTTTTATCTGAAGCCCGGGGACCGGGTGAAATTTAACCCCATAAGTGAAGAAGAATTTGAACACCATTAGGATCATACGTCCCGGACCGCTGACTACGGTCCAGGATCAGGGCCGTTATGGTTTCCAGGACCGGGGCGTGCCCGTATCCGGGGCCATGGATCAGACCGCCTATCGTCTCGGCAACCTTTTGGCCGGCAATTCGGGAAAGGACGCCTCTCTGGAGATCACCTTGGGCGGATTCACCGCCGTGTTTTTAAGGGACACCTGGTTTGCCGTAACCGGTGCCGAGCAGGAAGCCCGCCTGAACAACAAAATCATACCTACCTGGACCGCTCATCAGGCGGCCAAGGGGGATGTCCTTTCTTTGGTCTTTGGGCGAAAAGGCGCCCGTTGGTACTTAGCCGTGGCCGGAGGGTTTGAGGTTCCCTTGGTCATGGGAAGCCGGTCCACTTATCTGCGCGGCGGGTTCGGAGGATTGGCTGGACGGGCTTTACGCAAAGGAGATGTCCTGGAATCAGGCCCACCGATCCGTCCGGGAATTTTTTCATCCTTGCCGGCGGAATTTATTCCCATCTATAGTCGTGAACCCATCCTGCGGGTGGTCCTGGGCCCCCAGGACGATGCGATTACCGCAGAAGGGCTGGCCACCTTCTTAACGGCTGATTATAGCGTCACCCAACGGAGCGACCGGATGGGCTGTCTTTTGGCCGGCCCCCCCATAAGGCACAAAACCGGGCCGGACATCCTCTCCGACGCCATGGCCTTCGGTTCCATCCAGATTCCCGGAAGCGGCCAACCGATCATCCTCATGGCCGACCGTCAGACCATCGGGGGGTATGTCAAGATTGCCACCGTGGCTACCGTTGATCTGCCCCTCATCGCCCAAGCCTTCCCTGGTTATCGGGTTCAATTTAAGGCCATCGGAATAGAGGAAGCCCAGGAGCTTTACATCAAAAAAGAAAAGCAGATTGCTCTATGGTTTTAAAGAGGATAAATCCTCAGATATAGAGCGTTAGAATCTAATAAAAGGAGTTGTCATGAAAAAGATCGATTTCCCATGTCAGATCAGACAAAAAATCCGGAAGGGCCTTTGGGCCAAACCTACCAGCGGTTTGGCTCCGGGCTATGCCCAGGCCAATTTGGTCATCCTGGATCGGAACTATGCCTTTGACTTCCTCCTTTTCTGCCAAAGAAACTCCAAGCCCTGTCCTGTCCTGGAGGTCATCGAACCGGGTCAGATTGAACCCCGAAGGACCGCTCCGGGAGCGGACCTAATGACCGATCTTCCCTTGTACCGGATTTGGGAAAGGGGGAAGCTGAAAGAGGAGGTTCGGGAAATTTCTTCTTTTTTTAATCCCGGCCTGGTTTCCTTCTTAATGGGTTGCAGCTTTTCTTTTGAAGAGGCCCTGATTGGGGCGGGCATTCCCATCCGAAACATCGACGAAAACAAAAACGTCTCCATGTATATCACCAACCGGAAATGCGATCCGGCCGGGCCTTTTTCCGCTCCCTTGGTGGTCTCCATGAGGCCCATCCAGGAGGAGCTGGTCCCCCGGGCCGTACAGGTCACCGCCCGTTATGCCTTGGTGCACGGTGCGCCTGTTCATATAGGGAATGAAAAAAAGTTGGGGATAAAAGATCTTGGAAAACCGGATTTCGGGGACCCGGTGACCATCCAAAAAGGGGAGACGCCGGTCTTCTGGGCCTGCGGGGTCACTTCCGCCCTGGCGGCCTTATCGGCCAAGTCGGAGGTTTGTATCACCCATGCCCCAGGACACATGTTCATCACCGATATCAAGAATGAAACCCTGGCCGTAACGTGAATAAAGGGATCCGGGAAAAGGTCAGACTCGATTCCGTTAGGGAAAGGTAGGAATATATGCAGATCGATATCAACTGCGATATGGGGGAAAGTTTCGGTTCTTATAAAATCGGCGAAGACGAAAAGATTATCCCCTATATTACATCGGCCAACATCTCCTGCGGTTATCACGCCGGAGACCCCATGGTCATGGCCCAAACCTTGGAAATGGCCAAAAAGCACGGTGTGGCCGTGGGAGCCCATCCCGGATACCCGGATTTATTGGGATTCGGCCGACGAAACTTGCAGACCTTCCCCGGAGAAATCAAAAATTATCTCCTTTATCAGATAGGGGCCTTGAAAGCCCTGGCCAAGGCCTGCGGCCTTTCCCTCCAGCATGTAAAACCCCACGGGGCCTTATATAATCTGGCCGCCCAGGATGAAAAAACGGCCCGAGAAGTGATCGAAGCCGTTAAGGCCTTTGATCCGGAAATAATTCTGGTGCTCTTAGCCGGGTCGAAGGGTGCCCAATTAGCCGCCGCCTCCGGGCTAAAGGTAGCCCAGGAGGTATTTCCGGACCGGGCCTATTTAAAAGACGGCCGACTGGCACCCAGGATCATGGCCGGGGCGGTGATCCATGACCCAGACCGGGTCAAAGAAAGGATCGTTAAACTCATTTCCTTCGGGACCATAACCAGTCTGGAAGGAAAGGAAATTACACTGAAAGCGGATACCCTCTGCATTCATGGCGACACACCCGGGGCCTGGAAGGTGGCCAGGATCCTCAACAAGGAATTAAAAAAATCAGGGATTAAACCGGCCCCTCTATCTAAAAAGTTTATTTGAAAAACAAAAATTTTGGTTGAATTTTTTCCGACTCTCTATTAAAGCTTGGAAAGTACCATAAGCGGAATTGAGAAAGGAGGGGTTTCCATTCACTTAGCCGAACTTTTATTTAAAGCGGCCCGGGCCTATCCTCAAAAAGAGGCTATTCGCTGCCATCAGGCAACTTGGAGCTATGAACAGTTTTTTGAACGGATCGGTCGGCTGGCCCATTTTCTGAAAGCCCAGGGATTGGGACCGGGCCGGGCGGTGGCCATTTTGCATTACAACTGTCATGTTTTTCTGGAGGCCTATTTTGCCACCGCCCTGATCGGAGCCATTCTCGTCCCCCTCAATTATCGTTTATCCACCCGGGAAATAGAATTTATTCTCAAGGATTCGGAATCCCGATTATTAATCGCCCATTCTGATTTTTTCCCTAAGATCGAAGGCCTTGGGTCTTTAACCCCTTCGCTTAAAACCACCCTCTGGGTGGATCCAAATGACCAGACCCGGTCTCGAGGGTTAGATTACGAAGAGGCGTTAAGGACATCCTCTTCAGACCCGCTCCAGGATTGGGGACCCGGTGATGAGGCTACGGCCCAGATTTATTACACCAGCGGAACGACCGGGAGACCCAAGGGGGTCATGCTGAGCCACAAAAATGGCTACCTCCATGCCCTGGGGACTATTGCCGAACTGCAGTTGACGGATTCCGACGTCTGGATCCATGTGGCTCCCCTTTTCCATCTGGCCGATGCCTGGGCCACCTGGGCCATTACCTGGGTGGGCGGCACCCATGTTCTGGTTAGGGAATTTGAACCCAAAGCGGTTCTGGAGTCCATGGTCCGGGAAAAGGTGACGATTTCCAACATGATCCCCACCATGTTGAATCTGCTGATCCATCATCCGGATTTTTCGGGCTATATCTTCCCGGATCTTCGGGTGTTGTTAAGCGGCGGGGCACCCATCGCCCCGGAGGTGGTTCGGAAAATTATGCAGGGGTTCGGCTGCGATTACATTCAGACCTACGGCATGACGGAAACCAGCCCCTATCTGACCCTTTCCCTATTGAAGGGACATCTGAAACAATTGCCCCCTGAAGAACAATTCGTCTACAAGGCCAAGACCGGCAGGGCCTTTATCGGCGTTTCTCTGAAGGTAGTCCGGGAGAACGGGGAAGAGGTCCGGCCGGATGATCAGGAGGTGGGTGAAATTATTGTCCGGGGGGACACGATCACCAAGGGTTATTGGAAGCTGCCGGAAGAAACCGAAAAGGCCATCCAAAACGGCTGGCTTCATACCGGGGACCTGGCGGTCATCGATGGAGAGGGGTATGTGAATATCGTCGACCGGAAAAAGGATATGATCTTGACCGGAGGAGAAAATGTCTATTCCACTGAAGTGGAAAATATCTTATACCAGTTTCCCAAGACCCTTGAGGCCGCGGTCTTCGGTGTCCCGGATGCAAAATGGGGGGAAGCCGTGCACGCCGCCGTGGTATTGAAAGAAGGACAACAAGCCTCCGAGGAGGAAATTATCCGGTTTTGTAAAACAAACCTGGCCCATTATAAGGCCCCGAAGTCGATAACCTTTCTCGATCATTTACCCCGGACCGGATCAGGAAAACTCTATAAAAAGGGTTTGCGTGATCCCTTCTGGGATAAATATGATAAAAAGGTGCATTGATCGTATCAGTTTTACTTTTTAAAAAACGCCGATAACCTCTTCGTCATTCCCGTGAAAACGGGAATCCAGGTTCTTTTCGGCTCAGCATGACATCTGGATTCCCGTTTTCACCCTCCGGGGTGTAGTCCCTCCGGGACGGAATCCGGAATGACGGGGCAAGCAGGTCAGAATTTTCAAGTAAAAGCTTCTAATTTTTCAAAAGGCTAAACTGATAACAATTTTTTAAAGTTTGGCCGGTTAGATGGTTTGAAATAAGGGAATAATCCCGATCAACGCATAACTATTTTAGGAGGCTACTTATGGAGAGGAAAAGTCATTATTTGAATCGCAGGGATTTTCTAAAAATTTCCAGTGCTGTCGGATTGGGAATCCTGATTTATTCCCCGGACCAGGTTTTAGCCCAAACCAAAGTCCGGCTATCCGTCGTTACCGGGGGGACCGGGGGGGTCTATTACCCCTATGGGGGAGGGATGGCCGCAGTCCTGACCAAATATTTGCCTGGGGTGGAGGTAACGGCCGAAGTCACCGCCGCCTCGGTGGACAACTGCAAATTGGTGGCCGCCCAAAAGGCCGATCTGGGTTTTGTCATGGGTGATGTGGCTTATGATGCCTATATGGGGACCGGGAAATTCAAGGATAAACTCCCCATCCGCAATCTGGCCGTACTCTATTCCAACTTTATGCATGTCGTGGCCTTGGATGGAAAAGGCATCAATAAAGTCTCCGACCTGAAAGGGAAAAAAATATCGACCGGTGCCCCGGGATCAGGGACGGAAGTTAAGGCCTTACGGGTTTTGGAGGCTTATGGTATTAATCCCGACAAGGATATTACCCGGGATCGGCTGGGGGCCAGCGAATCGGCCGGGGCCTTGAAAGATAATAAGATCGATGCCTATTTCTGGGACGGAGGGCTGCCGACCGCTTCCATCCTGGATATCGCCGCTACGCCGGGGATCAAAATTAAACTGATCGGCCACGAGGATGGTGTAGCCAAAATGGTGGCCAAATACGGACCGGTCTATTTCAAAGGAAACATCCCCAAAAACACCTACCCTGGAATTGCTTCGGACACCCATGTGGCCGCCGTCGCCAATATCTTGATCTGCCATGAAAAACTGGATGCCGCCCTGGCTTATAATATCTTAAAAACCTTGTTTGCCCATAAACCGGAACTGGTGGCCGTTCATAAAGAGGCCAACCACCTGACCCTGGAAGGGGCGGTGCATGGCACCCCTATTCCTTACCATCCGGGAGCGGTCAAGTATTATAAGGAAAAAGGGGCAAAAATCTAACAAACCCCTCTTGCCACTATGGGGCACTACGAAACATGAAAATATCAAATATCGAATAATGAATATCGAAGGAAGGAAAAAAATTCATAATTCGATATTTATTATTCATATTGGCGTGTTAAACCATCATACCCACCTGACGTGGGCACCGACGAAGCAAAATGAGGAAGTTCGCCCCTTGATCAACAAAACTTTGTCGAGGTATCGGTACTAAGCGCCTAATGGAACCCAGGGATCGAAAAAGAAAAAAACGCCTGCCGGCCATTCTCCTGATCCTGTTGTGGGTCCTGTTGCCTTTACCAGCTCACACGACCACTTTGCTTCAAGTGGTATTAAGGGATGCCGGCCGGGTCTATTGGGAAAGACCGATTATCCCGGGGGATCAGTTCTTCCTGATTCATCGCAATTCGATTTACGACACCTGGGTTTGGGAAGCTTTTTTAATCGATTCAGAAGGTTCAATCTGGCTGGACAGGATAAAAACCGGCAGCCCGGCGGTCCTGGAATATTATGGCCTTGAAGAATCTACCTCTGACTGGGTCAGGCTCTCCAGAAAAATCGGCAAGATCCCGATGCTGATATCTCCTATCGGGGAAGTCCGGTTAGAATGGGGAACAGAAAAAATATCCCTATCCACCTTATTGCCGGAAGGCACTCTGATAGAAATACGAACCCATTAAATTCCTATACTATGAACTTCCCGGAGAGTATCAGGGGAAAAAGGATGATCTATGGATTCAGAACCAAGAGGGGACCAGGAATCTTCGGAACCTTTGATCAATGAAGAGCGGATAAAGGAAGCAGAAAAATATATTGAAGAAGAAGAAGGGGTCACCCGAAGGCTTTCGGGACCTTTCGAAACCTTTATCACTATTATGGCCGTAGCCATGTCCCTATATCACCTCTATGCCGCGGTGGGGACGGTGACCACCCAGATCCTTCGGGGAGTACATGTAGCTTTTGTCTTCTTTTTAGGCTTCCTGGTCTTTCCCCCCTTAAAAAGACTAAAAAATCGCATCGCCTGGTATGACATCGGTCTGGCCTTCCTGGGAGTAGCCACCATCGTCTATATGTTAGTTGACTTTGAAGAATTCATCTACCGGGCGGTGACACCCACTTTCTGGGATAAGGCCTTTGGGATCATTTTTATCTTGCTGGTCCTGGAGGTCGTCCGACGGGCCACCGGCTGGATTATGCCCTTTATCAGTATTCTTTTTTTGATCTATGCCTATATGGGCCCTCAATTGCCGTCCCCCTGGACCCATCGCGGCTATGATGTGGAACGCATCGTCGGCCACATGTATATGACCCTGGAAGGGATCTTTGGCGTCCCGATCGATGTCTCCGCCACCTTTATAATTCTATTTACCATTTATGGAGCCTTTCTGGAATATTCCGGGGCCGGTAAATTCTTTATCGATTTTTCCTTTGCCGCTATGGGCCGGAAACCTACCGGTGCCGGCCGGACCGTGACTTTAGCCTCCTTTCTTTTAGGTGGGCCTTCGGGCAGCGGGGTGGCTACGACCGTTACCTTGGGATCTGTGGCCTATCCCATGCTGGCCAAAGCCGGATATGACAAGGAATCGGCCGGTGGATTGCTTTCGGCCGGGGGGATAGGGGCCATCATTTCGCCGCCGGTCCTGGGAGCGGCCGCCTTTCTGATTGCCGAGATTTTAAAAATCTCCTACCTCGATGTCCTGCGTATGGCGGTAATGCCCACCCTCCTCTATTACTTATCCATCTTTCTGATGGTCGAGTTTGACGCCAAAAAATTCGGCGCCCAACGAGTCTCCATCGATGAGACCTATAGCCTAAAGCAATTAACCTGGCGCTATTGGTTTCATTTTACCTCTTTGATTGCCATCGTGGTCCTGATGGTCGTGGGTTTTACGCCCATTATGGGGGTCTTTTATGCCACCCTGATCGCCTTTGGGGTGAGCTTTTTCAGATCCGAAACGGCCTTAAAACCCAAAAAATTAATTGCCGCCCTGCGATCCGGTTCTATCGGCGTATTAGGGGTGGCCGCCACCTGCGCCAGCGCCGGCATCATTGTCGGGGTGGTGACCCTGACCGGATTGGGGCTGAAATTCAGTTCTATCGTCATCAGCTATGCCGGAGGTAATTTATTCCTGACTTGTGTATTTACGGGGATATTGATGTGGGTTATCGGTCTGGCGGTCCCGGTAACAGCCTCTTATATCATCGGCGCGGTTATTGCCGCCCCGGCCCTGATCATGCTCAAGGTTCCGGATTATGCGGCCCACATGTTTATTTTCTACTATGCCGTTTTATCCGAAGTTTCTCCGCCCACGGCCCTCTCCCCCTTTGCCGCGGCGGCCCTGACCGGTGGGAACCCTTTTAAAACCACCATGATGGCCTGGAAATACACCCTGCCGGCCTTCATCGTCCCATTCATGTTCACCTTGCATCCCGATGGGGTCGGCCTGCTTTTGTCCGGCCCCTGGCCCAAGATCCTCTGGACCTCCTTCACTTCCATGATCGGCATTGCCGCCCTGGCCGGTGGCGTGGATGCCTGGTTTTTAAAAAGGGCCAATGGGATGGAACGTATTTTCCTGGCCGCCGGCGGCTTGATGCTGGTTTATTCTTCGTGGCTTTATGATGCCATCGGTCTGGGATTGGTGGTCCTGGTTATTGTTCTCCAGAAAATGAGAACGGATATTTGATGCGGGTTACTGGTTACTCGTTACTGGATGCTGGATGCTGGTTACTCCTAAAAACGAAAAACAGAGAAATTTCGTAACAATTTAGCCTTTTGAAAAACTTGAAACTTTTACATGAAAATCCTGACTTTCTCAAACGTCATTCCGGTGAAAACCGGAATCCAGGTTCTTTTCGTCTCAACATAACACCTGGATTCCGGTTTTCACCGGAATGACAGAGGGGTTATCGCCGTTTTCCAAAAGCTAAACTGATACGAAATTTCAAATAGCTTCGGTTAGAGCTTATCCCCCCTGCCCTCTTAATCTTTCGGTTTCTTTGACATACCAGTCATAGGTTTGGGCAATCCCTTCTTCCAAACCGATCCTGGGACGCCACTGCAAATCTTTCAATTTACAGATATCCAATAGCTTCTGGGGGGTCCCATCCGGTTTGGTGTGATCAAAGATCAGGTTGGCCTCCGGATAGACGATCTTTTGCACGGCTTCGGCCAGTTCCCGAATGGTCTGGTCCACGCCGGTTCCGATGTTGAGATGGTCGATTACATTCCTTTGGACTATAGGCCCAGGTTCGAGATAAGGTTCATAGTGGCGCATAATAAATAGGCAGGCATCGGCCAGGTCATCCACATAAAGGAACTCCCGTCTGGGGGCCCCGGAACCCCAGATAATCACCGATTGCGGTGTGCCGCCGGCCAGTGGCCGGATCCGATTGGAAAGTCCCAGGGAAAGGCGCAAGTCTTCCGGCAGGGGACCGAATATCTTTTCGTCGGCTTCAATTTCTTCCCATTTCCCCTGAGCGGCTAATTTGGCCAGATGAAATTTCCGAATCAGGGCCGGGAGCACATGGGAACTCTGTAAATCGAAATTGTCATGAGGGCCGTATAGATTGGTCGGCATACCGGAAATAAAATTGCAGCCGTACTGGCGGTGGTAAGCCTGACAGAGTTTAATCCCGGCGATCTTGGCAATGGCATAGGCTTCATTGGTCGGTTCAAGCACATCAGTCAGGAGATATTCCTCCTTAATGGGCTGGGGGCATTCCCGGGGGTAGATACAGGAGCTGCCCAGATAAAGGAGTTTATTGACCTTAAAAATATAGGCCGCATGGACCACGGTAGCATGGATCATCATGTTGTCATAGATGAATTCCGCCGGCCGGGTGGCATTGGCCAGGATCCCCCCGACCGTTCCGGCCACCAGAAAAACAAATTCCGGCCGGTTGGCCCGGAACCAGTAATTGACCGCCGCCTGATCCCGCAGATCCAATTGTTCCCTGGTGGCGGTCAAAATATTGGAAAAGCCTTCCTGCCTTAATCGGCGGAGGACGGCCGAACCCACCAGCCCGCCATGCCCGGCCACATAAATACGGGCTTCTTTAGAAATTTCAGTTGCCATCTTTTAACCTCAAAAAATTTTTCCCCTGACTGTCCTCTCAGGGTTCGAAATGGAACACCATCTCAAATGTTTCCGATTTCTCGATCGGTTTTATTATCGGTATCACTGGAATTGGATCGAAAATCTGTAACAGCCTCAATCAGATAGGGGGGGCGTCGCCTGGATTCATCCAAAGACCGCCAGAGGTATTCCCCTAAGATTCCCATCATAATCATTTGAAAACCGCCGATTACCAGTACGACCAACATGAGAGAAGACCAGCCCTGTACCGGGTTTCCTCTCAAAGCGTTAATGATGACCACTGCGGCATAAACCAGTCCCATTAAAGCAACGAAAAAGCCGAGGTATGACATGAGACGGACGGGTAAATAGGTGAACGAGGTCATTGAATCTACAACCAATTTTAGTTTTTTCCTGAGATCCCATCCCGAACGACCGAATTTTCGGGCTTGTTTATCGTAATAAATGTAATCCTGCCGAAAACCCATCCAGGTTATCAGAGCCATGATACTAACATTTCGCTCGCTGAATTCCCGGAAGGCATTAACGACAGTACGATCAACTAAAAAAAAATCGGCTCCGGTAGCCGGGATATCTTTTATTCCCGTAATCCGCCGCATCAAGAAATAATATAGACGAGAAAAGCCGACTTTAGAACTTTTCTCCCCTTCCCGTAACCGTCGAACGGCCCAAACAACCTGGGCACCATTACGCCATTTTTCCAAAAGGGCCGGCAGTGTTTCAGGAGGGTCTTGTAAATCGGCCGCCATAATAATCACACCAGTCCCTTTGGCCCGTTGGAGTCCGCAGGTTATAGCCATATGAGAACCGAAATTTCTGGACAAGCGAATTCCGTGAACCCGTGTATCCTGTTTAGCCAAATAGGTTATCACCCCAAAGGTATCATCTGCAGAATGATCATCAATTATTAGCCATTCCCATTCCAAGTTTAAAGCTTTGAGGATTTTCGATAACCGATCATATAAAACTGGCAAATTCTCTGCTTCGTTAAACGCCGGAGTTACCAGAGAAAGAAAAGTTTTTTCCATTATTAACCCTTATGCCCTGAAACGGTAAGAAGGCAATATAAAAATGGTTTTCTTCGAACTCCGATCTTTATTTTTTTCTCGCACCCTCATGCCCCCAGAGGCACCTTGAAGTATAAAATCGGTTTCGCCGAACGACGAATCACACAACGACGAAGAGTGTTTTTTCTTAAACCCCGCAGGCCATTTTAAGGCTTTTGACGACCTTTTCCTGTTCATCATCAGTCATTTGATGGTAAAGAGGTAAAATGATGGTTCGGTCTTGCGCCTGTTCACTTTGTTTAAGACGGAAACAGGTCTTGGGGGGGCAATCACATTTCTCCGAGGAGGGGCCACAGGACCAATCTCCCCGGTCATAGGCTTTCTCCCGATGAGCGCACATAATCCCCCGTCGTGTGGCAACCCCGGCCTTCAACAAAGATTGCATGGTTTCTCGCTGGTCGCAGTTATCTGGAAGGCGGACGCAGAAACTTTGCCAATTACTTCTGGCCCAGGAAGGCTCCACCGGCAATCCAAAACCAGGCCAATCGGCCATCAACCTCAAATAGTTAGAGGCTAATTGTCGCCGTCGCCCTATAATTTTCGACAGTCTTTGGAGTTGTTCTTTTCCGATCGCTGCTTGAATATCGGTCAGACGATAATTGTATCCCAATATCGGATAAGACTCAAAAATTACCTGCTGGGCACCGTGTCGCACCGTATCGGGAACGCTCATTCCATGTTGTCGAAGAAGACGCACTTTCTTATCCCATTCCGGGTTGGCCGTGGTAATCATTCCTCCATCTCCGGTAGTGATAATTTTGCGGGGATGGAAGGAAAAAGAGGCTATATCGCCATGGGGTTTACCGATCCTTTCCCATTTCCCCTTCCGGAGAATTTCACTCCCTATGGCACAGGCTGCATCCTCAATTACCAGCAGAGAATGCCTCCGGGCCACATTGATGATTTTATTGAGATCGCAAGGCATACCCATCTGATGCACACATAAAATGGCCCGGGTTCGGCTTGAAATGGCCTCTTCAATAAGAGAGGGATCCATATTATAGGTTCCCGGCTGTATATCTACAAAAATCGGTATTGCTCCGCAATAACGGATGCTATTGGCCGTGGCAATAAAAGAATGGGTTACCGTGATGATTTCATCTCCCGGTTTAACCCCCACAGCCAGCAAGGCCAGATGCAGGGCGGCAGTACAACTTGAAACGGCACAGGCATGTTCCGCCTTTACTTGTGAAGCGAAGGCTTGTTCAAAAGCAGCCACTTCCGGTCCCTGGGTAACCCACCCGCTCAAAATTACACGTTCTACGGCCTCGACCTCCGTTTGGTCCATGATGGGTTTGATAATCGGAATCATCGATCAACATCCTTCTTTTGCGTCCGCCACCAATCAACCAAAAGACCCAATCCCTGCTCCAAAGAGGTTTGGGCTTCGAAGCCTATCAGTTTCCGGGCTCTACTCACATCAGCCAGGCGTCTTGAAACGGGATTTACTTTTCGTTCAGGACCATGCTGGACAGACAAATCCGATCCCATGGTTTTTAATAAGGCCTGGGCCAATTCATTGAGGCTCGTCTCTTTCCCACTGGCTATATTTAGAATTTCATCGGTAACTTCAGCCTCGGCCGCTAAGATGTTGGCCCTGGCCACGTCCTCTATATAAATAAAATCCATGGTCTGGGTGCCATCCCCGAAAATAAGAGGCGGTTCTCCCTTAACAATCCGTTCCATCCATCGAATCAAGACCTCCGTATAAGCGCCATAAATATCCATGCGAGGTCCATAAATATTAAAGTATCTCAAACCGAGATAGTCGAGACCATACATGTCATTAAAAGACCGCAGCAAACCCTCATTAAACACCTTAGTTGCACCATAAAGAGTACGGTTATAATAAGGATGATGGGACTCAGGGGTGGGGAAGGTGTCAGCCAGACCGTAAACCGAGGCAGAAGAGGCGGCCACAACTTTTTTTACGCCCGCCCGGACCGCCGCGTCCAAAACATTGAAAGTTCCATCGGCCATTACCTCAAGAGCCAAGCGCGGTTCTTCGGCACATTGGGTAATACGGATGGCTGCTTGATGAAAAACAACGTCAATCCCTTTCATCGCCTCAGCCAACAATTTTCGGTCTCTTATATCGCCTTCGATGATGTTTAGAGGGCTACGGGCCATGGCCAAAGATAGATTCTCACGTCGGCCGCGACCAAAGTTGTCAAGAATAACAATTTCCGCCAGCCCCATTCCTTCTAAATGGTCAACGATATGGGACCCGACTAATCCGGCTCCCCCGGTAATCAATACCCTGCTTTTTTCTAATCTCAATTCTAATTCCTTCCCGCCACTCAATCTTTTTGTATTTTTGTGCCTTTTTCCCGTCACTCGTCCAAGCGACGCAAAAAGGCGCTGAACTCTCGACTCAACTCTTCCATTCCCCTTAACCGGGAAAGGCGCCGGGCAATCTTATTTATTTCGGCATCGTATTCGGGTTTGGCGGGACTGACCAAAAGAGGATGCACCACCCGTGAAATCAAATCATAAAGCCCAAACCGGCGAATTTCGACAATATCAAAATGCTGCCGGATGAAAGGCCAGAGTTTGTCTTCATCAAAATCAAGATTAAAAGACACCTCCGGCATGCGGTCCAAGCCGAAAATTTCCCTCGTTTGATTTAATTTTTCCCGCCCTTGCCGTGTCCCTTCCTGAAGGAGGAAAAAACCGCCGGGCTTTAAAACCTTTTTAATGTTCAGCAAGGCCTTTTGTTGATTTTCCCAGGTTCCAAGATTAATCAGACATCGCTGAGAAATAACAACATCGAAATGACACTCCGGGAAATCCAAATTGAGCACATCTTGAACCTTGAATTCAATATTAGGAAGATGTCCAAAATTGTTTTTGGCCCGCTCAATCATAGCCCCGGAATAGTCAAGACCAACAATTTTTTGGGCCTGTTTGGAGAATAAGGCCGTTGAAAAGCCATTTCCACAACCGATATCCAGGATATGTTGGTTGTATGGAAGGTGGGACGATAGGGTCTCAATCTCCAACATTCTCTGATTTTTGTCACGATGAGTAAGTAGATCTTCCGACAAATCGTCATTTAGTGCCCGATCATCCCAAAATTTTTTTATTTTTCCAATCGGATCAGTCAATAGTCATTTTCCTTTATATCCGCAACCTGCCTGGAAGAGCAGAAGCACTGGTAACATAAAAAATTTGCCAAACTTGAGTTTCCTATCCCTATCTTATTCATTCTTTATCGGGTGGTTCTGGTATCTATCAGACGCATGGAAATATCCGTAGATCTGAGAATTGAGCGTTCTTTGGGGGTATACCCTTCATACTGATAGGGAAGATACTGCAACGGATGGTTAAAGCTTAACAAAGTCTCACCGGTCGATATGGTCTTGGATCCCCAGACTGGGTAGAGATATTGAGCATTTACTAAAACATATGGCGAGGGACACCTTTCCCCCTTTCCATCCTCTGCCGATGATTCCTTCATAATTAGGTTTCGGGCCTTTTCTCCGTAGATGGCTTCTAACTGACGTTTAATCAAAAACATCTTTTTCTCCTTTTCACATAAGGCCGGGGGGCACTTAATCGATAAATCCAGAGCTACTTCTCCATAATGATCCTTTACCCGACGCTGAATGTCAACCGGGAAACGCTGGTTGAAAGGTTGGGCAAAGTTAATCGCTGTTTGGATCAAAATAAGGATAAAGATGATTAGCATCCAATTTTTACCTTTAGGCCAATATCTTTCCACAAAATAGGTAAGGCCGCAAGAAGCTGATAGGCATAAAAAAGGCACCATTTGTCGGGCCAGACGCCCATAGACGACCATTTTTTCAAGGACAGAAGAAAAAAAGAAAAGAAACAAATAAATTCCGGCTACGGCTCCTACCCAGACCAAACCCCGCTCACGGGCCGGGTGCCGGTCCCTAAAAGACAGCCAAAGGACTATTCCAATGCCTATTCCCCATAGAAATAGCAGACCGTGTTCAGCCTGCCAAAGATAGACCCAGGGTAAAGACCAACCTTCAGAAAAATCACCTTGTGTTATGACTTGGCTACTCCTGACCAATTTAGTGATAAACGGAGTTGTGCCTCGGTAAAAAGTCCAAAGGGTTAGCAGGGCTATGGGTAAGATGAATCCAAATCCGCTGACTACCCCTCGTTTAATCATGTCCCGTTTCGGCGGCTTACCGGATAATGTGTGAAAAACCAGAGATGTCAAGGCAAATAACCAATATCCATTATAAACCCAAAAAGTTGAAAAGGCCAAAAGACCGCACAGGACCGATTGTCGAATATTCCAGTGCTGATTCAATCCTAGCCACAAAGCCAGTAGGCCTAAAGCCATGGCAAGGTCGTAAGAAAACAGATGACGAGAATAATACAACATACTCACCGAGATGGCCATCAAGAATGCTGCCAGCAGACTCTCTGTTTCACCGGCACCTTTCTTTCGAGAAACAGCATAGATTAATCCAATACTGGCTACGGAGGCAGTCGACAGAAATAGGGCAGGCACCCAACTCGTATCCCCAACCGATGCTAAAGTAAGAGGGAGATTTTTTAAAAGAATTATTCCATATTGAAAAAAAGCAGGAATGGTGGATAGGAAAATAAATCCTCCATTCACATAAGAATCTGGGATAAGAGCGTCCACAGCCTCCCCTATATTTCCGTTGGAAATATAGTAAAGTAATTTCCATGTCCGGAAGTATCGCATCTCATCCGGCCAAAACAATTGACCGCCATGGAAGACAAGGATGAGTCGGCAAGACCATGCCAATAAGATTAATAATATTAAAATGAGCTTTGGGTTTGCGAGGTGAGGCCTCAGAAAGGTATTATCCGACATCAATTTTCCATAAGGCTTCGTTGATATCCGAAGGAGGAGCCCACATATCCCTTCTGCCTGTAGCCGGTCATCATCTAAAAACGATTCTCAGGGTTATCGATAAGGGTTAACCCTTTATTATAAACTTTCATTTTTTCAAAGGAATCCTTTTTAAACTCGCAAATCTGCTTCATTGAGCATCTTGAATCTTAAGAATTTATTTCCCCGAAAGGTAAACGACGAACAGCATTTTCGCGTTATAATATTCCATAGGAGGTTTATCCATTTTGCTTTATGACCTTGCAGACTCTTTCTATTTGAGTTTCATTCATTTCGGGATACAAAGGCAGAGAAAGAACTTCTTCTGCTGCACTTTCTGAAAATGGGAAATCACCTCTCTGATAACCCAAATTAGAATAAGCCATTTGTAAATGCACCGGCAAAGGATAATGGATCCCTGTTTGTATCCCTTCGGCGGTTAATTTTTCCTGAAGAACATTTCTTCGGGAAAAACGAACGGTAAAAACATGATAGACGTGATGGGCATAGGGCATCTCCTCCGGTAGCTGCAAATCACATCCTATTAGCCTGTTACGATACTCGTCCGCATGAGTCCTCCGAGACTCCGTCCAAGCTTCGAGATGCCGTAATTTGACTCGCAGAATAGCCCCTTGCAGCCCTTCCATACGAAAATTAAACCCTTTTAATACATGGGAGTATTTCCGGTCCTGCCCCCAATCACGCAGCATACGAATCAAACGATCATATTCAGGATTGTTGGTGACCACCATTCCACCCTCACCATAGGCCCCCAGGTTTTTCCCCGGATAAAAGCTGAAACATCCCAAGTGACCGATCCCTCCGACTCTTTGCCCCTTGTACTCGGCTCCATGGGCTTGAGCGGCGTCTTCGACGATGACCAGACCATTCCTTCGGGCAATTTCTTGAATTGGATCCATATCGGCGGGTTGGCCATACAAATGGACGGGAAGAATGGCCTTGGTGTGTTCA
The DNA here is from genome assembly GCA_016219225.1 of Deltaproteobacteria bacterium. NCBI lineage: Bacteria > Pseudomonadati > Myxococcota > Myxococcia > Deltaproteobacteria bacterium. The sequence continues at coordinate 10,810 of JACRBX010000047.1, read as the reverse complement.
GTGATTTTTTCCTCAATTTGTTTTGCATTCATGGTATAGGATCCGGGCTCGATGTCAACAAAGACCGGGCGGGCTCCTACATATTCAATAGCCGCTACGGTGGCCACAAAGGTGAACGGGACGGTGATCACTTCATCACCCAAGCCTATTCCGGCTGCCAATAAAGCCAAATGCAAAGCACTGGTCCCTGAATTTACGGCGATTCCGAACCGTGTTCCGGTATAAGCGGCGAATTCCTTTTCAAAGGCCGAAACTTCATCTCCCAAGATAAACTGGCAACTTTCAAAAATTTTAGCCACAGCGGTGTCAATCTCTTCCTTAAGACTTAAATACTGGGCTTTCAAATCGACGAATGGGATCATCGTTAGTCCTTGCTCAAATCCATCGGCCGCCCACGCTGAGCCATGGACTGGGTAGCTGCTTCGATGATACGCACCACCCGCAAACCAGCTTGTCCGTCCGTAACCGGGTGCTCGCCTTTCTCAATGCAGGAGATAAAGTGTTGAGATTCCATTAACAAGGCCTCAGTCGTAGATAATTGGGGTGCCCACATGTCGCCGGTACGATAACCAACCAGCACCTGGTAAAGGCTATCGACAGTGCTATTAACCGTGACTCCCTTATCATAGACCTTAACCTTTTCACTAAACTCTAAGTCATCGTAGACAACCATTCTTTGGCTTCCCCCAAGTAACGTCCGACGTATTTTAACAGGAGCAAGCCAATTAACATGTAAATGGGCGATCAAAAAGTTATTAAAAAATAAAGTAAGATAGGCAATATTTTCAGGTTGTTCCTGAATGTGGCGGATACCCGTTGCGGATACAGCAATTGGTCGTGACGACATGACAAAATCCATAATGGAAAGATCATGTACCGCCAAGTCCCAGATCACATTGACGTCATTATGAAATAACCCGAGATTTATTCTCACCGAATCATAGTAGTAAAGGTCACCCAGACTATCGCCCTCAACCAATTCTCTGATTTTTCGCACGGCCCCGGTATAAACAAAGGTGTGGTCCACCATCAATACCTTATTTCGCCCGGCCGCTTCTTCAATAAGCTGAAGACAATGATCAGAGGTATCGGCCAAGGGCTTCTCTACCAACACATGCTTTCCTAACCGTAGGGCCTCAAGAGCTAAGCTAAAATGGGTATGAACAGGGGTGGCGATAGCTATGGCATCTATAGCCGGGTCGGAAATCAAATCATGATAATCAACGGTTATCCTTATCCCTGGATAACGTTGTTGTACTAAGGCCAACCGTTCAGGGCGCAAATCACTCACCATTACTACCCGGCACCCAGGGACCTCCAAAAAATTACGGACCAAGTTGGGCCCCCAATACCCATAACCAATCACACCTACTTGGATCATTTAATTTTCCTCAATTTGAAGCCACTAATATAATACCCACTAAGATTACCAACAACCCCACTATCTTCTGCAAAGTGATTTGTTCGTGAAAAAATAAAGCCGCACCCAAAGTAACCAAGGCAAAAGTCAGACTCACCAGTAAGGGATAACTATTGCTGAGATTTTCAAAAGAAAGGACGCGAAACCAGACAACCGCAGCAGCTCCATATAAAATAACTCCTATCAGAAACATGGGTTGCTGAAGGAGGGACAGGATGGGTTCACGGATCGTATTTAATCCAAGATGAAATCCACCGGCCCGCAAAATCCCCGCTCTCATTAGGAGATTAGCCGCCACAGTCAATAAAGCGCTGAAAATCACCAATATCAGACCAGAAACAGTCAATTCCTATTGCTCTTTTTCATTGATATTCCTAATGAATCTGGCTGGCGTCCCTGCAACTATGGCCCAGTCGGGTACATCCTGAGTGACCACGGCTCCTGCACCCACCATGGCCTTCTCTCCAATAGTTACGCCACAAAGGATCAACGCCCCGCTACCGATAGAAGCCCCGCGTTTAACCTTTGTGGGGACGACCTCCCAATCGCTATCATCCTGTAAATAACCATCCCTTGTTGCCCGAGGATACCGATCATTAATAAAGATCACCCCATGCCCTATAAAGACCTCATCCTCAATCGTTACCCCTTCACAGATAAAACCATGAGAGGAAATCTTGCAACGGGCACCTATTTGGGCATTTTTTTGGATCTCCACAAAGGCACCGATCTTGGTCTCATCACCGATACTGCACCCATAGAGATTGATTAATTCGGGATGATGGAAGCAGACCCCTTTCCCCAATTTAACATCTGATGCTATCGGCATATTTATCCTCTCGTTTTTTCTTAGCTACAATTATTTTGAGGTTATCCCCTGATCTCCCTATCTCTTACCATCGTTTTTAGCGTGTTTTGACTGAGATTGATTATTTCCTAATCTCTTTTATTATCTTCAGAAAGAATAAAGGATAAAAAAAACTCTATCAAGGATAAAATAGTATAAAAATTAATATTTTTTATAATAACCTTCCCCCAAACGTTGGCCTTTGGAGCTAAATAACCGGGAGTGCACGAATCGCAATTTTTGCAGCCGAAACGTCAGGCTGGTCAGGATTACCCCGATCCCATATCGAGAACTTCTCCAAAAATTAATCGATGAGGCTTCGGGGAAATATTTGGTCGGACAGGAGAGTTCTCCGATCTTAAATCCGAAAATCAAGGTTTGGGCCAACATCTGGTTATCAAAAACAAAATCATCTGAATTTTCCAATAGAGGAAGTGTTTCCAAAACCTTCCGTGAAAAAGCCCGATAGCCGGTATGAAATTCAGAGAGTTTTGAACCCATCAATAGGTTTTGGAAAGCGGTAAGAAAGCGATTAAAAATATATTTATAATAGGGCATTCCCCCACTTAAGGCGCCCCCACCAATGATCCGGGAGGCTAAAACCACATCATATTCCCCTCCGGCAATCATAGCAGCCATAGGTAGAACCAGCCTGGGTGTATATTGATAATCCGGATGGAGCATAACAATGATATCGGCATCCACTTTCAACGCCTCGGCATAGCAAGTTTTTTGGTTTCTTCCATACCCATAGTTACTCTCATGGAGAAAAACTTTGATCCCCAAAGACCGGGCCAATTCAGTCGTCCGATCATGACTGAAATCATCGACTAAAATCACATCATCCACTACTTCATGAGGCATCTCACTATAGGTTTTCTCTAAGGTCTGCGCGGCATTATAAGCCGGCATAACTACGACTACTTTTTTACCAAGTACCATGGGCCTTCCTTCCATTATTTGGACATTGAGGGGAGACGAATAACCTGGGCATTAACTAAAGCAGGATCTCCCTCTTTTTCCCGACTCGGTCCCTCCACTAAATAAGTGTTTTTTCGCCAGGCGCAACCGGAATTATGAGAAAATTGGATCCTGTTTTTTAACAACTCATTCTTTCTGGTCTGATTGGCAGGAAGCTCTAAGAAATATTCAATGCCAGGTTCATACCAGCCCACAACCACTACTGAATTAGGCAAATAAGGATATCGAACAAGAAAACGATTATCTCCGATATACTGCTTGTAGGCGGCGTACTTCTGAAAGGCGGTCCCTTTGTCGACCCATTCCATTTTCAATCCTTGGGGACCGGGTTGGAACACCAGGAAGGATATTAAATTATTCCCAATAACCAGGCAGGTCAAGATAGTCAAGTGTTTCCCATTGAGCCATCGAGCGATCCAGAGGACCGCAAAAGGGAACATGGGGATCAGGTATTCCACTTTTTCTGGTTTAACCAGAAACAAAACAAGATAAGCGGCAATGATGAACCCCCACAAGTAAAACTCCCAATTCCATTGCATAAACCCTTTTCTTTTCTTGAATACCCAGAATAGAAAAAATATCCACCCCGGCAATCCGAAAATCCATTGCATGACATAATAGCCGCTCCGGATAAAATCACGAGGCGGGTATAGGGTTTCCAGAAAATTAAGATGATATCGCCAGAGCAAGGGGAAATAGGCGCCCAAGGAAATGAACAGGGTCGCGCAAACGAACAGCAGAGTTCCCCGAAGGACAGTCTTTTTAGTAAAAACTTTCTCATTCCATACCAGAAATAGTAAAAATGCGGGCAAAAAAATGCCTGTGGTTAACCGGGCTCCGATGGCCAAACCAAGGGAAAGACCTCCTATAATCGCTTTATTTTGTAATAAGGCCCAGTAGGAAATCAAGATAAAGGTTGCGGTCCAGAGGTAATCCATAGATGAGGAAGCGTTAATAAAGACGACCGGTATAAAAAAGAGGAGTAAAACAGTTGTCAGAAGTTGGGATATCTTGTGGTAATGCGCTATCTGAAAGAAAAAATAAATCCCGATCATCGTTATGAATAGAGTCACCAAATTGGTATAAATCCAAAACGACTCCCATGGAAAAAGCTTGGCCGCTACACCGTAAGCCAATTCGACCACCGGGAAGCCCGGAAATCTGGAGGGTATATAACCCAAATCTTGTGCCCAACCCAGGGCGGCCAATCCATTTCTCCAACCATCCGGTTCTCCAAATCCTGAGAACAAAAAAGGAATATTAAGCAAGCCATATCCTAATATAATGGCCCATAATGAAAACGGAGTCTTTTTAAACCATTTCATGTCCCTATTCCCTTTTGTCCCGGCACAAGATATAATGGAGGCCCAACCCGACAAAAACCAAATAAAAGGGAACGGCAGGAAGTTTATACCTGGCCAATCCCGCTGAACCGGTAATGAAAATAAAATATAAGGCTATCAAAAGGCTGAACCACAAAAAAGGCTGATGACGCCAACTTTTCCAAAAAATAATCAGACCTAAAGCCCACAAAAAATAACTACCCATTAAATACAAAGCAATGGTCAGGCCGATTCCTATTTCTACCCTGGATTTTTGACTAAACCATCCTTTTATTAAAGCGATCAAGCCGGAATGGCCTTTGATTTGAAAATTCCCCGTTTTATTTGAAAGCTGGAGCAACTCGGCATAAGGACCGGTGGCCAGATTTCCCATGGTATGTAAAATACCGAATAAAAAATGCTTTAAAAAAGAGAAAGGATATTGGGCGATATAGCGGAAGGCCAGTCTTCTCCAGTATGGGTCTTTTTGGAATTCATTCATCCTCTGAGGATCTTTACCATCTTGGATCATAAGCTGGTCCGCCTCCTTGAGGAGGGCCTTTCGAACATCCTCGAAGGGTTGTCCCCTGCGCTCGATCTCCATGGGTTGAATATATAGGATGACGATATCATAACTCCCTACAGTTGACAAAGAAGGTGTATCGAAACGGACCAGATTTCTTATCATCCAAGGGGAAAGGGTTAATAGAAAGAAAAGAAAAAATAACAACATCAACCCTATTCCTTTCTTCAATTTTTCCCTCAAGATATAGAGCAGAAAGAAAAAAATGATAAAAGGAATAAATTGGGAGACCGGTCTGACCAGAGTGGCCAGGCCGAAGGTCAGGGCGGATAGGGCGATCCAGACGCTGCTCCTTTCCTTGAATTCTCTGGCCAAGGGCACGGCCAAAAAGATGGCCCCCAGGATGCATAAAAATACAAAAAGGATATCACTTAGGAGGGTGACCGAGTACAAAATAAAGAACGGATCTACGGCATAAAAAAGAGAGGCATAAAACGCTATCCGTTTATTTAAAAATTTAACGATTAATAAAAAGAGTAAAAAACAGGAGGCCGTATCAATCAATATTTGGACTAAGAGAACCGTCCATGGCCTGGGTTGGTCTTGAAAAAAATAAATCAGACTGACGAACAAAGGATATAGAGGGGTTCTGAAGGTATCTGTAGGTCCATCCTTTTCATAGGCAAACTGATGGTCTTGGGCCATGGTGATGGCCAATTGGTGGTACTCTAAGGCATCCTCTTTAAGAAGGATCCCGTCTCTAACCCGTTGATCCCAGGGTTTAACGGCCAGGAAGAAAATCAACCGGCTGACAAGACAGATTATCAGGATGATCCAGATGGCTTTTGAACGACCCATGTTAATTCTTCTCTTGTATTGCTTCCCTAGGTGCAGGGCAAAGAGGAGAGAGACTTATTTCCCCCGCACGGTAATAAAAACCACCGAATGAGGCGGAATATTGCATCGCAGTTCCTGTTTCTGGATCGAAACCGGCAATCGGGAAACAGCATCTTCCTTTCTATCCAAAAAGGGTCTTCCGTTAGAATCATGATGGGTAAGCAAAACAGCCTCCGCCTGACTGGAATGATGATTTAAAATAGTCACCAGGCAAGGGACCTCCTTATGCCATGATCCATTGGCGATAACAAAAAAAAGGGCCTTTCCGTCCTTACTCATGGTGGTTAGGACCGGAGTTAAAGGGCCTGGAAATTCACCTGATTTGGTCAGCGGGTCCTCTCCTGAAACTGGAATATAGTAAGGAGCCGTCCCCTTCATATCGAGAACCCAGTCTCCTAAATGGCGATTAAAATAATAATAAAGCCAATACAAAAGAGTCTTTTCCCCCGGGGCTTGAGAAGAAAGGACGGCAAACCCGGGGGCATCCAGATTGGACAATAAATTCCAGGAGCCGGCACCTCGGAGGATCCCCTCCCGGGCATAATAGATCAGGCGTACGGCCCGATGAAGGAGCCCGAAGATGTTGGCGTTTCGGGTTACAAAGTCGGCCGCTTCATTGTTCGGCCCTCCACTGTGCATTCCCCATTCGGTATCCAGTTGGTAGACCTCTTTCCCAGGATTATAGGCCTTGATCAGTTCATTGATGCGGATTATTTTATCCAGGATCTTGAAGTTTTCAGTTAAGGCAACGGCTTCAAACTTTCGGCGGTGGGCCTGGGAGACGGCATAATAGTGACCGGTCACAAAATCATAATATCCGGCTGCCTTACTCAGGAGATAGGTTCCCCATAAGGGGGTCTCGGAGATAGGGAGCCCGATTTGGGCCTTGGGCTGCACCTGCCGGATGGCCTGACTGACCTTTTTAAAGTGGTCTACAAAGTCGTCCGGGGAGGGGTAGGCCACTTTTCGACCCGGTTTAAGAGCGGCATTTTCCGGTTCGTTGGCGATCTCCCAATAACGAAAGCCATATTTCTTTTGGACCGAATGGCGGACCCCTTTACCCCAGACCTCCGGGGCCAGTTTATATCGGGCATCCTGGGGCTCAAACTCAAGCACCGTTTGCCCTTGAGGGATTCCAACCCGCAGGCATACCTCCGCGGCCTTGTCGATGGCCTCTTCCAGGCTGAAGGGCTCATCTCCTAACCCATAAAAACGGGTCAAAGGCAGGCGAAGGTCACGAACGGCCTGTTCCAAAGAAGGGGACAGTGTATATACCCCCTGTCCGTTGTAGGGCTGCCCCGTATGACCCGCTACGCGATGAAAGGAGATCCCGCTGACCATGCGATTAACATCCCTTAACCGCTTTTGCCCGTCCACCGTAAAGGATAGAGATGGGCCCGGCTGTAATCGGTGCGCCAAAGTCTCGTGGGGCAACGACCTTTCATCAATCAGGCGTACTCCCGGGGAATAGTCCTCTTCGGAAACAAAAACTTCGTCTATCCAAAGGGTTTTCTCTTCTTTGGAATCATTAGTGGCTTTCAGGGTCAACAGCAGAAATCTGGACCGGTCGGCAAAAAAACCCAGCCCCTCCCTGATGTCAAAAGTAAATTTCTTCCATTGTCGATCCACGTCCAAGGAAAAGAAACCGGGAGATGGGGCGTCAACATAGGTTCTGATGTTTTCGTAGGCGTAAAAACCAAACACGGAAGGCCCTGGTTTGTCTGTGCGAGCAAAAAAAGACACCCTATAAATATTTCCTTGCTTAGGTTGAATGGCATTCTTGGGTGACGTGACAATATAACCTGAGGTGCCGGCCGGATGATGAATTCGCAGACAATACCGGCCTCGATAGGGACTATTAGGGTCTAAAGTATAATGGTCCGGGTTCTGGTAGATGGCTGCCCCCCACATGGCCCAACCGGGAGGTGGGTTCTGGGAGGCAGGAAGTTCAAAATTTCCATTATAAATGAGATTGCCCGCTTCGGCCGAACAGTTTGTTCCGGACAACGACAGGTAAAGAACCAGAAAAATACCCAACATTCTCAATGGTAATTTGAACCGCCTTCCCATAGGTACTCTACCCTTTTCCCATTCTTGGGTCCCCAAATGATGGTCAGAGAGCTATCCGAAATTCATTCAGATGTTCTTAAAAAAGTTGTCAAGAAAAAATGGTCATAATCAATAAAAGACAAACTTTTATTATAGCCATCTGATGCTCTATTTTTTCGAAATTATCTCTTTGAATTCAAAAAAGACCCCATAAAAACAACTCCTTATTTTATCCCGATAAAATATGTTATTAAACTATTACAAAATCTTTTATCTTGCAACTATTTAATCCGGGATTTGGCTCTTAGGCACTTTTTTAGCCAAGGAATAGGGACCCATGATCAGGTCCCAAGTAAATTTCTTACCTTCAGGTCCTTGGAGGTCCATAGGTTTACCGTCTACCTGAACTGAAATCAACCAAACTCCTCTATAGGAGGGGCCTTTTCTTCTCCAGTGAAAGGCCGATTCCGGAATTCCCGCTCTTTCTAAATAAAATCTAACCGTATAGGCATTATACCAATGATATAAACTTCCCGAAATAGGTTGAAGCATTCGGGTTGTTTCGGGTTGTATCATGATAGTCTGCCCTGGGGTCCACTGGCTGGCTACCACTTTGGCGAAGTCGGAAACCTCTTTATGTCCGGGTCCCTCGTATTGGAGAGGGATGGGAAAGACTGTGAGGATATAAAAAATAGCCAGGACACCTACAATAACCTCCGCTCTTTTTCTTCTTTTTTGCCATAGCTTGCTTATGTTACAAAGGCCAAAATCAACCAGGAGGGCTATAAGAGGCACCAAAAAAACACACGTCCGTGGGGGAGGCGTCACTTGAACTAAAGCGATCAAAGAGATGATGGAGAGAAAAATCCCCATCCCAAGCCAACGCCAAGGATTAGGTGCCGCAGACAAACCCCAAAGGGTCAAAAGACCCACCACACCGACTCCTGCTGATCCTCCACTATGAAGTGACAAAGGCCCCTTAAGATACCTGAAACGCTCAAAAAAGGGATCAACCGTCCCCCCCCCGGTAACTGGATTGACATCAGGATTCATTAAAAAAGCTTTTAAACCGGAAACGATAATAGCCGGACCCCAGAATATAGCCGAAAATATTCCTGTAATTAAAAGAAAATTGAGCAGGGCATTCATCTTTATTCTTTTTTCGAAAAACCCGAATAAAAAAGCAAATCCAAGACCGACCAAAAGGAAGGAAGAGGTAGGGATGGTCCACAGGGATAGGGAGCATAGCACGCCAAGCATGAAAACCAGGGTACGATCCCCCTGGTAAATCCGGACGAATAGACCCCAGGTCAATAAAGCTATCAGGGCCTGAAGAGTATACCCACGGGCCATGGCCGAATACTGGACGACCAATGGGTTAACGGACACGATTGTTGCCGCCAGCCAACCAGTTAAAGTCGAAGCCCCTGGTTGTCGAGACCTGGCCACCCCAAAGACAATAGGGATCAGCAACAGTCCGGCGATAAAGGCTACGGACCGAAACGCCCAGATAGAACCTCCAAAGAAAATGGTGATAATGGAAATGAGCAGGGTATGGAAAATATGGTTGTTGACATGGGTGTAAACCGTAACGGCCGTCAAAGGATTTTGAGCGTATTGGAAATAGGTAAAGGCTTCATCGTAGGTCACAATCCCTTTCATTTGGACCAATCGAAGGTAAAAGCCGATGACAATCAAAACAAGAAGTCCGGCCATTTCTATTCGGGAAAAGGAAGAAAAGTCCATTAAGTTACGAAGGCCGGTTTGGGAAGGGATCAGTTCTTCCAAGTTTTGCTGGATCTTCCTTCGCAAGATAAAGAAAACGATCCCGATAAGGGCCAAGAAGACAACGGTCCAGCGGGCCTGTCTTTGTATTCCTTCAAAAAATTCCAACGGGAATCGGTGAGCACTGCCTGCCATACTGACCTGGTCGGCCAGGACTTTAGCAGCCGAATAGGAAATAACGGAGACGGTCCCGGCACCGAGAAAAAGGGCAACCCAAACCAGGGTCAAAAAAATCATCCATATCCGGACTGTCTTAGAAAGCAATTCTGATCCTCAAGATGTGTATTTTCCGGATCGAACCGAGCACATCAACGGTTCAGTATCTATCATAACTCCGTAACTATTCAATAATAGAAATCGCTGATTTCCCCATTCCCATTCGGAGCCGGTCTCCAGGCACGACTGAATAGGTCGCCACCTAATAATTTTTGTCTGTCATCCTGGTTGACTAAATTAATGATGCCATTTTCTCTGTAACTCCCTCGGGAGGTCAAATTCTCCAATGCTCCCAATCAATGATTTGATAATCTTTCGTAAAGGGACCATTTTGAAAAAGATCTTTTAAATTCAAACTCTTTAAAATTTTCTCGATCTTTTTCCGGAATTGATCCCCGAATCAAGATAAAGTCCATCATCGAATATCTCCCATCATAACTTTCACCTTTTTTTGAATCGGGATCAATCCATTCCAAATAAGATGGCAAGATGGTTTCGCTAACTTTCCTCCTTATCACAGTCCCAACTTCATAGTCCACCATGGATGATGCGGCGATTCCCTTCTTCCAGACAATATAATAGTTTGGGAAGTGAATATAAACGGGGCCATTTCTGAACTTATCATCATAAATAATCCCAGCCAGTTTTCTGCCTTCGGTGTATTGCGGAAATAGATTTTTTAATTGGACGTCATTTTCTTCTTTAAAGGCATAAAAATAATCAGACCATAGAACAAAATGAATCGATACTGCTACACAGATAATGATCTT